>JAAENI010000615.1 GCA_024224595.1 Hyphomicrobiales bacterium | reverse complement strand
TAATGATGCTCCGCCAAAGTAGAGTGGAAAAAGGTTTCCTACCCCAAAGCTGATCTGGAATATCTGCTGGGCCGCACTCAAATACCCGACAAACGCACCGAATACCAGACCACTGGCCAGCGTGTAACCCATGGCTGAACGATAGCCGCAGGCTTCACTGATACCGGTAGTGACATTGGTAAAAGAGAATTTTCGCCGACTGGTTTGCGGCAATGTTTCGGGCTGGCGAAGTGCAAACCAGGTCACTGAAATTATCGCCATTGCCATCAACAGAGTAAAAATCGAACGCCAGCCGGAAGCCAGTATGATTGCCTGACCGATGGCCGGGGCAATGGAGGGTACCAAAATGAATACAGCCATGACGATCGACATGATGCGGGCCATGGCGCGCCCTTCATAGCTATCACGAACAAGTGCCAGAGTAACAATTCTTGGTGAAGCTGCGCCCAGGCCCTGTAACACACGACCGACGAGCATCAGTGAAAAACTGGTGGCGAAAATAGACAAAAGACACCCGGCAACAAATACAACATAGCCAAGAAAAATTACCGGCTTTCGTCCCATCGAATCCGATACGGGCCCCGCCAGCATTTGCCCGACGGCGAATCCAAAAAACAGCGATGTAATCACCAACTGGGTATCATTGGCGTTGGCGACATTGAGATCGCGACCGATGACATCAAGTGCGGGCAACATGATATCAATTGCCAAAGCGACTATTGATATCATGGTTGCCAATAGAATAATGAACTCGGTCAGAGGCAATTGTTTTGTTGGTGGGTGCATTGTCCTGGGTTATTTGATTGGTCGAGAACGCGCAACAGCCAAAATGAAAATCTTGTCATGACATCATCGGGACAAACTATTAATGACGGAATTAATTATGAATATTCTAACTCAGGGGATGCTGGATATCTGAGAAGTTTTTGGAAAGGAATTTGATTTTTTAATCCATAAGTTCCGGGTTGGCGGTATCATCACCAATACACCTAATTTCTTACCTGATCACGCAAAAGTCGACGGAGGATTTTACCTGCGGGGGATTTGGGAATGGAGTCAACCAGTTCAAGGCGTCTGACCTGTTTATAGGAAGCTAGATTTTGGCTGACATAAGTCTGGACGGATTCAAGTGTTACTTTTGAACCCTCTTTGGCGATAACAAATGCCATCGGGATTTCACCTGCAGCATCGTCCGGGATGCCAATGACTGCAGCATCAACGATATCTGGATGTTCGACAAGCACTCCTTCAAGCTCTGCGGGAGCCACCTGGAAAGCTTTATATTTGATCAGCTCCTTGACCCGATCGACAACAAACAGATATTCGTCGCGATCAAAATAGCCGACATCACCGGTTTTGAGCCATCCATTGTTATCAATCATCTGGGCTGTTGCAGCTGGATTATTGAGATAGCCCTTCATTACCTGAGGTCCTTTGACCCAGATTTCTCCCTTTTCACCAGTATCCACATCTTCACCGGTTTCAATATCGATAATGCGGCAGGAAGTTCCGGCAATGGTCTGGCCAACTGAACCGCTGCGCGGTGCTGTTTTGGGTACCAGGTGGCAGACTGGACTAAGCTCAGTCATGCCGTATCCTTGAACAACGGTGCAATCCAGACGGGTACTCACTGCATCGCTCAATTCAAAACTCAACGGCGCTGCAGCACAAAAAATCAATTCAACAGCCGAAAGATCATAATCTTCAACCAGTGGATGGTTTGCCAATAACAATGCCACTGGAGGGACGACCCAAAGATTGATTGACTTGTGATCGCGGGCCAGCTGCAGGAACATCTCAAGATCAAATCTGGGCATTGTGATGATTGTGCCAAGGGAAGCGGGATAGACATTGACGAAGTAGAGCAGGCCGTAAATATGAAAGAAAGGTGCGAATGCCGGGGTTGTATTGGTATTATCTTCGCTTTTGTCCAGTGTACCAACCGCGTTCACCTGGCAAAGATTGGCAACGATATTGCGATGGGTCAGCATTACACCTTTTGGCAGACCTGTAGTGCCGGAAGAATAGGGCAAGGCGACGACGTGATTATCCAGATCGACTGTGACTTGATTCTTCAGCGGTTTACCCATCAGTTCGTCCAGAGAAGTGATGCCATCGATTTTTCCGATGGTGACAATCTGCTTGACACCGGTGTCAATTATCGCTTCTTTTGCCTTCTCAATAAATTCATTATGAACAACCAGCATTTGAGCGCTGGAGTCTCTTAATTGATGGCTTATTTCGTTGGCGGTGTAGCTCGGGTTGATTGTTGTGATTGTGCCGCCAGCCCAGGCAACGCCGTGAAAAACGGTGAAATATTCAGGCACATTGGGTGACATCAGTGCAATTGTTTTTCCGACATCGAAATTCCTTTCAATCAGGCCACCAGCCAGTTTTCTGATATCATCCATCAACGCGGCAGCCGTGACTTTTCTACCGGTAGGACCGTCAATAATAACAACCCAATCGGGGTCTTTGGATAACCCTTCAAAAACGAATTCGGTTACTGAGATGTCTCGTATTTCGAGATCAGTAATCTTACTGTTGACGATAGCCATTAATACCGAATCCCCAATTCCAGTTGTTTTGATGATAGAGTTTATCAACAATCGTGAATGTTGGCGAGCATCAACAGGGAACTATAATTGGAATGTATGGAAATAGTGCCGTTTATTTTCTCATTGGATGTTGAATCAGGTTATCTATTTCGAATATTCTTACCGACAGTGGTTAGCGCGTAAACACGCTGAGGGCGCATGGTTGTGAGAGAATACAGTAAAAATCCAACGCTACTGTGACAACACAAGTGACTCAGCGACATTAGCGCCGATTGCCTTGAATACGGCAATCATTTCATTATTGTCTTGAGGATCGAAGTAATGGGAGGGACTGCTGGCGCAACTGGAAAGCAACGCTTCTCCCCTTGATGGGGCTCTGAAGGCGACAGTATAGATCTTCATGCCATAGGTTTTGGCAGCGGTGCAGGTGTTGATGGTTGAAGTATCGTCGTGCCTGGAACCGTTGGCGCCATCGGTCATGAAAACAATTATCAATTCTGGCTTTTGGCCATTTTTTTCCATATGTTCGGTCTGTTCTGCTGTCCGTTTTAACTCTGTATAGGCCAATTCAATTGCGTCAGAAGAGTCGGTGCCGCCACCGGCATCCATGCTTTGAACGTAGTCATTTGAATCACTCAGGTTCCATCCGAGATTCTGCTGGGCCCACATGTGACTGCTAAAGGCAACAGCACCCATTCGAATGTATTTCTTTTCTGGATCAGCAACTACAAGGCTCGTGGTCAGGTCTTTTACAGCTGATTGCAGGGAATCCATTTTTGATTCTCTTCGGTCTTCCCACGAGGACCTCCAGCTGGAACGGCCACGCGTCGAGCTGGCACTGCTGCTCATCGAGCCGGAACGGTCAAGCACCAAAAACATCGAAACAGCGCCACCGGCGCTCATGCGCATTGTGGTGGCGGCTTTAACATCCGTTTTCCAGCCATCAACACCCATTACTTGTGTGACTGCAGCCTTGTAATCAACAAGAACTTTGACACTTACATCGCGGGTAGTTGGATCGTAATCGATTTCATAGCCGTTATATTCATAGGGTTCGGCATTATACATATTGGCGAGGAAGAACGGTTCAAAGTTTTCGTTCAGTATTGAATCAACTGCGGCTTCATCATCCAGATCAGTATCCTTCATTACTTCTGAAACTGCTGCAAGCAATGCGGCGTCGGTGGCTCTGGCTACATTGTTGTGGAGATTGGACGAACGCGAATAATCTACTGCGGCACCAATGGTGAGCATGATTGGAATAAGAGACAACGCGACGGAAATTGCTATATTGCCGCGTTTGTTTGATAAAAATTTGTTAATAATACTTTTGAACTTCATGTCAAATCTCATAGTTAAGCTGAGCCAATTTAAATATTACGCTTAAAATTTCATATTTTTCGTAATATTGAGATTTGATTTAACTACAAAATTATTTAGAAATTATTTAATATTAGGTAAAATTTTATCTATTATTTGGTTAATTTATGATAAAAATTGACTTACCCATTGTTTTTGTTGTTCTACTTGTTTTTTGGATTCAGTGCTGAATCTGGCATATCATCGTAGTTTGTTCTGAAATTTTCTGATTTCCCCATCAAAAAACACCAAATGAACCGTTAATTGTGCTGTCTTTGGACATCCGTAATCAGACTTATACCTGGAAAGTCATTATTTTTTTTGGTTATGAAATCTGGTTCAGAGGTTGAAGCATATTTTCCCTGGTGGTAATTACGTCGCTTCGACAGTCCAAAAAACCGGAAAACCTGGATCAAATACGGTCACCGGTCCGCCATCTGTTGGAATGTTGGTCGGAAAACCCACCGGTTCTTTCTGTTTGACCAGTGACAGACGCGTTTGGTTGGCAGGCAGGCGATAAAACTGTGGTCCATTCAGTGAAGTAAAAGCCTCCAGATTGTCCAGGGCCTGTTCTTCTTCGAATACTTGCGCAAGGATATTCATGGAATTGAGTGCAGTAAAACAGCCGGCACAGCCACAACTTGATTGTTTTGCGGTATCGATGTGGGGCGCGCTGTCTGTGCCGAGGAAGAAACGTGGATCGCCCGATGTTGCAGCCGCACGCAGAGCCAGTCGATGAGATTCACGTTTGGCGATCGGTAAACAATAGTAATGCGGTCTGATGCCGCCAGCCAGGATATGATTGCGATTGATTACAAGGTGATGGGTTGTGAGCGTAGCTGCTAATCCAGTTTCTGCAGATTTGACATAGTCTATACCCTGAGATGTTGTGACGTGTTCCATGATAATGCGCAACTCTGGATTGGTCTGGCGAACAGGATCCAGCACATGCTCAATAAATTCAGCTTCACGGTCAAAAATATCGATATCATTATCGGCGATTTCGCCATGGATACACAGCGGCAAGCCGATTTCTGCCATGCGCTCGAAAATGCCGCGAACTTTGTCGAAATTCTGCACACCTGATTGCGAATTGGTGGTTGCACCAGCCGGGTAGAGTTTAACCGCTTTGATCAGACCGCTTTTTGCGGCGGTCTCTATGTCATCCGGGTCGCTGTCCTCCGTCAGATAAAGTGTCATTAATGGCTCAAAAGTACTGCCTTCGGGCAATGCTGCCAATACTCGTTCCCGGTATCTGCGCGCATCATCACCTGTTACTACCGGGGGAACAAGATTGGGCATAACAATCGCACGAGAGAAATGAGCGGCGGAAACGGGTGCAACCGCTTTTAGCATCGCGCCATCTCTTAAATGTAGATGCCAGTCATCTGGTGATATGATTTCAAGACGTTCCATGATAATAATTCTGCTCTCATTCCTAGAGTCTGTTCAAGAATACACAACAGGGTTTGATTTTGCATAAATTGATCAATATCACGGATATTTTCGCAGCTCAGGGTGGTGCCCTTTGCAAGAGAATATTCGCCGATTTATGCAAAACTCTTCCGGCGG
>JAAENI010000614.1 GCA_024224595.1 Hyphomicrobiales bacterium | reverse complement strand
TCTCATCTTCTTTGATCCGTTTATAGAACTGCTCATATCGGTAGCCGGGTGCCCGGAGATCGATATAAAAAATGTATATCTTGGCATCCGGATACCGTTCGCGAATATACGTGACGTGCTTGAGCGAGGCCATGCAACAGATATAGGAACAGTAGGGCAGGTGGTTTTCATCTCTGGATCCGGCACATTGGACAAAAGCGACGCTTTCAATGTCCTTTTTATCCGAAGGCCGTTGAACAACACCCTTGGTGGGGCCATTCGGGGAGGCCAATCGCTCCAACATCATGTTGGTGATCACATTTTCATACTGGCCATAACCGAGGTTGTCGATTTTGGCGGCATCATAGGGTTCCCAACCAGTTGCCCAGACTAGGGAACCAACCGTCAGATTAACGCTCTTGGCCTCCATGGACAAATCGATGGCATCATATTTACAGGCTTCTTGGCATCGGGAGGCGTCCTCGGTACCAATGATCTCAGGTGCCAGAACGTATCTGGCCGGAAATGCCATTTCAAATGGCTGGTAGGCTGCTTTGATTTTCTGCATACCAAAATCATACTCGCTGTCAATTTCGGTTTCACAGGCTGCAGCGCACTCACCGCAGCAGGTACAATTTTCATTCACGTAGCGGGGATTCAACTTGATGGATACATCATATTTCCCAGGAGAACCGGTTACGTTCTCCACCTCAGCCATCGTGAAGATTTTGATCTTCGGATTATCTTTTATTCGTCGAAAATTGATTTCCAAGCCGCAGGTTGGTGGACACAATTTGGGGAAATATTGATTGAGCTGTGTC
>JAAENI010000613.1 GCA_024224595.1 Hyphomicrobiales bacterium | reverse complement strand
GCCTCAATTCCATTGCCGTTCATCGCTCAGATTCGTCTCATCGGGCATGAACAGATTTGTGTCAAGTTCTCGCCTGCGCTAACGCCAAAAATAAGCGTCTGTTGCCCGCCCTTATGACAGGCAACCAAGCTGAAATTACCATAACACGTTGTGAAAACCTCCCAACCTAATTTAGCGACGCGGGCAACAGTACGCTTAATTTTTCTTGTTAGGGGCTGATCGTTCTATTTACGGTACTTTTACCTCTATTTGTATCAAAATTTTTCTACCTGTGCAAATAAAATCTTAAGCTTATGCTGCTAATTTATATTCTATGGTTCCCTCATCAAACCAGAGAGCAGACTCCTTGTTTCTGGCTAACGCCGTCAGTGATGCCAGGCCGACGGAACCTGACACCGACCAACTCATCCCATTGTGTTTCTGTCTCTCTGAAACCAGAAGTCCATTCATTCGTTCCCCAATGTGACTGGAATTTCGCAACCCCAGTTCTTTCCTCACCGCGTAACATGGAATATGCGCCCGATTGCGCTCAAAGTAGCCAATGAATTTGGTGAGAGCCTCGGGATTTTTGATCTGAGACTGAGGTAATACCTTGACAGACGCAATCGCCTGATCCACCAGGCCATACCACAGCAAAGGCAGTCACTCGCTCAGGGCATCATTGCGAATC
>JAAENI010000612.1 GCA_024224595.1 Hyphomicrobiales bacterium | reverse complement strand
CTTGATAATTATGTATATCCCACCCCGGCAATAAATTGCCGGGCTATTGTCTGCCGTCCCTAACGGGACTTTGAAGTGTTTGCCCTTAACTTAATGGCAGTGACGCGAAGCATGGGAACGAGAAACATTATGTTAAAAGCTCTAATATCTTGCAGTTTCCAAAACCCTGAAAAAGGAGTGATTAATGAACACCAGTAAAAAAACAAATACAAATCAAGTTCAATTGCCAAAGGTCAAAACCCATATCGAGGGCTTTGACGGCGTGTTATACGGCGGCTTGCCCACGGGACGGACAACATTGGTGCGCGGCGAAGCAGGCACCGGGAAGACCGTTTTGTCTTTGGAGTTTCTCTATCGGGGAGCCCTGGCCGGTGAAGCCGGCATTTTTATTTCCTTTGAAGAAGGAATTGGGCAACTACAGCAAAATGCGCTGACAATGGGTTGGGATCTGGCTGCACTGGAAAAGGAGAACAAACTTTTTTTAATGGATGGCCGGCCCAAAACAGACCTGATCTTATCTCAAAATTTCGATGTGGCGGGCCTGCTGGCTATTATTGAAGGCAAGGCAAAAGAGATGAATTGCCGGCGGATTGTGCTGGATGCCTTGGACAGCTTTCTCACCATCTTTGATGACCCAGTCAAAAGACGGCTGACAGTGCGTGAGTTGCATCACTGGTTCACGGCCCATAAACTGACCGTAATTCTGACTATGAAGCATGTCGCGAATAATCCTGAAAAGGCTTTCTATGATTTTCTCGATTATCTCTCGGATTGCGTCATTTTCCTGAATCAGCGTATCCTCGATCAGCTCAGAACCCGCCGCTTGAGCATTAAAAAGTACCGGGGTTCGGGCTTTTCCAGCAATGAACACCCTTTTGTCATCTCAGATGAGGGCATAATAATTATGCCGCGTTCTGACATGCAGTTGATACACCGTGCGTCAGGCCAAAAAATATCATCAGGTATTCCACGCCTTGATACCATTCTGGACGGAGGTTACCGGCAAGGGGCCTGTATTTTGCTGAGCGGCTCATCCGGCACCGGCAAGACCATCTTTGCCAATATGTTTGTGCAGGCTGCCTGCTTGCGGCAGGAAAATGTACTCTACATCGGCTTTGAGGAATCGGCCGAGGCGATTATAGGCAATGTGCGCAGCGTGGGCCTTGATCTCCAACCGGCCGTGGAGTCCGGGCAGTTGTGTTACCTAACAAAAGTGCCCGAATCCATGGGCGTGGAAGAGCATCTTACCGGTGCCTTCAAGCTGATCAAGTCACTTCAACCGCAGTACGTTGTAGTGGATGCCATATCGGCCTGTAACCGCATGGGGTCGGAACAGCAGGGCTTTGATTATCTGTTCCGGCTGATGAGCCATTGCAAGACACAGGGTATCACCTGTCTTCTTGTCAACCAGGGCAATGTGTTTATAGACACTATGCGAGGCGATATTACTGATGCCAACCTTTCTTCGCTGATAGATACCATGATTTTTCTGCGTTACATTGAAGTTGGCGGCGAGATCAACCGGATGCTGCTGGTGGCAAAATCGCGCGGCACCAAACACTCGAATCAATATCGCGAATATATGATCACAGATAACGGGATCGAGGTCTTCGACGTCTATCTCGGCAAAGGCGGCGTTTTGACCGGGGTGGCCCGCCAGGAACAGGAAGCGGCAGAACTGGCTGCCTTCAAAAAACAACAGGAACTGGTTGAACTGGAAAAGTTGGAAATTATCGGCGATGAATTGGTCTTAAAGCAAACAATGGCGGCCATGGAGTCCAAACTCGAGGCGCGCCGAAAGAAACTGGCCATCATGTTGGAGGACGAACAGATCAAAAGAACGGATCGCTACAAGCGTTCCGACATGCGTGATCAGGATGGCAACAGTGTTGTTTCTGAGCAAGACAGGAGGAGGCAGGATGATGACGAACAATAAAACAAAGAAACATACCTTTACCTTGTTTGTAGCCGGGCAGAAACCAAACTCGGTGTTGGCCCGGCAAAATCTGGAGCATATCTGCCGGACCTATTTTGCCGAACACTTTGAGATCATCATCATAGATATTTTACAGGATTTCCAGGCCGCGCTGGATAATGACATCCTGGTCTCGCCGGCCTTGATCGCTTCTTTACCCCGGGGAAAAATCACCATTGCCGGTGATCTGAGCGATACCCGGCATGTACTGACCGCGCTGGGGGTTTCCAATCAAACAACGGCTTGAGAGGATAAAACAATGGGTAAAAAACCAACCTATGAAGAGCTGGAAGCCCGGTTAGCCAAAGCCGAATCGTACATGCAGGCCATTCGCAACGGAAAAGTGGACATTATCGTGGGCAGCGAGGGCGCTCTTGCCGTGCAGTTGGCTGAAACACAGCAAGCCCTGGAAAAACGGACCCATGAGTTGGCTCAACACCGGGATCGTCTCGAAGAACTGGTCCAAAAACGCACAGCGGAATTGACCCGGACTGTTGAGGAAGTCGAGCAGCAGAGAAAGGCGATGATGAATGTCTCCCAGGATTTAAGGAGGGTCAATAAAAAGCTGGTTTTGGAAATGGAGGAACGCAGACAGGCCGAGGAACAACTTATTGCAAAGAACAATGAATTGGCGATATTTAACCGGCTGGCTGTTAACAGGGAACTGAAAATGGTTGAACTCAAAAAGGAAGTCAATCATCTTTTGGAAAAAGCCGGACAAGAGCCGCATTATGTGATTGCCAGATAAGACAGTTTTTAATGAGGGCGTATCCACGATTTGCCGGGCAAGTTTTGCCTTGAGGATATCCGCGCGGAGCGCTGCACCCTGCATTCCCACGCGGAGCATGGGAACGAGGAAATGGGGTGATATAAATTTACTCTCCTCTTTAAAAGGGAAACAGTTATGATGAATCAATCAAATATCAACGCAAGACTGAAAAAACATAATCGTAATGTATTCCTTGTAATTATAGTCTGGACAACAATACTGATCGTCTCATTGGCCTGGAATTATTATCACGAGCACCGGCAAATGTATGAAATGGCCAGCAAGAAGGCGAGAGTTGTTTTTTACAAGGATATCGCGTTCCGAAACTGGGTCACAATGCATGGCGGCGTTTATGTGCCGCAGACGGAATCGACCCTCCCAAATAAATACCTGGACCATATTGCGGATCGAGATATCATCACGCCATCCGGCAAAAAACTGACCCTGATGAATCCAGCCTATGCTATTCGCCAGATCATGGAACATTTTAACGAATTTTATGGCATTGAGAGCCGTTTAACCAGTCTGAATCCTGTCAACCCCCGGAATGAACCTGACGAGTGGGAGCGAAAGGCGCTGATAAGCTTTAAAAATGGCTCCGACGAATTTTTTGAGGTTATACAGACAAAAGAAGGCGGACAAGTGCGACTAATGCGCCCTTTCTTTACGAAAGAAGGGTGTTTGAAATGTCATGCTGAACAGGGCTGCAAGGTGGGCCATGTCAGGGGCGGCATTTCAATAACAGTGAAACTGGCGCCCTACAATGAATCTGCACATGCAACCATTCGCACCCTGACTTTGTCACACATGGTAATCTGGGTGTTTGGACTGGCTGCCATCATCTTTCATCGAACCCGACTGCGGTTGACGGAGCGCATGCAAACCGAAAGTGAACTTAAGAAATTTCAACACATTATCTCTGCTACTGATGATCTGATGTCATTTATAGACCAAAACTATATCTACCGGGCAGTAAACACAGCCTACTTTAATGCGTTTCGGAAAACAAGCCAGGACATTATCGGCCATTCAGTTGCTGACCTTCTGGGGATTGATGTGTTTGAGGATGCAATTAAGGAAAACCTGGATCGTTGTCTGAACGGTGAAAATATTCATTATCAGGAGTGGTTTGATTTACCGGGGTTGGGCCGACGATTTATGAAAGTGACGTATTATCCGTTTCTTGAATCTGCCCAATCCATTTCAGGCGTGGTTGTATGTGTCAATGATATCACCGAATCCAAAAAGACTGAAAAAGAACTTCTCTCCTACCGCGATCAACTTCAGGAGTTGGTTGACACACGCACGATGGAACTGCAGCAAGCCCTGGCTGAATCACACGATCAAAAAATCGCCTCGTTGAATATGGCGCTGGACTTTGAAGACTTAAACAAAAATTTGCAGAGTGAAATTGATGTCCGGAAGAAATCAGAAAACGCATTACGCGAAAGCGAGCAACGATTAAGCAGCTTCATGGCCGCTGCGACCGATGGATTCATCCTTTTTGATTCTGAATTAAATTATATTTTGATTAACAATGCTGCTTTAGAAATAATACAAATGGATCGAAAAGATATCATCGGCAGGAATTTAACAGATATAGTGCCTGACATAAGAGAAACAGGTCGATATGATATATACAAAAAAGTGATCAAAACCGGCGAGCCGTTTTTTATATCTAACCTGGTACCGCATCCCAAATTCGGCTATCTGAATTTAGAGGTAAAAGCTTTTAAAGTGGGAGATGGCCTGGGTTGTATTTTCATGGATATCACCGAGCGCAAGCAGACAGAAGAAGCGCTGCATGAAGCCAAAGAGGCTGCTGATAAAGCCAACCAGGCCAAAAGCGCATTCCTGGCCAATATGACCCACGAGCTGCGCACCCCGATGAACGCTATCCTGGGATTTTCCCAACTGATGCAGAGAGACCCGGCAATTACACCGGAACAGCGGAAAACCCTTGGTATAATCAACCGCAGCGGCGAGCATCTGCTGGGGTTGATCAACGATGTGCTTGAGATATCCAAAATCGAGTCCAGGCGTATCACCCTGAATCCGGTCACCTTTGATCTTCCGGCCATGCTGCATGATCTCGGGACAATGTTTAAGGTCAGGACAGATGCCAAAGATTTGCTGATTGATCTGGAAGGAATCAGCAGTCTGCCCCGTTATATCCTGGCCGATCAGGGCAAACTGCGCCAGATACTGATCAACCTGCTGGGAAACGCCAGCAAGTTTACCAATAAAGGCGGCATTGTCGCGCGCTGTTCAGCGGAAGCGAACCGCGCCTGCGAGCTGCGCCTGGTGATAGAGATAGAGGACACCGGGGTCGGCATGGCAAAGGAAGAACTGGAGCTGCTCTTTCATGCCTTT
>JAAENI010000611.1 GCA_024224595.1 Hyphomicrobiales bacterium | reverse complement strand
CCGGCACGCTCCAAAAACAACAGAACCTCCTGAGCAGCTTCATCCGGCGTCATGTCCGAGGTGTCAATGAAAACTTCAGGATTTTCCGGTGACTCGTAAGGGTCGTCAATTCCGGTAAAGCCCTTTATCATCCCTGCCCTGGCTTTTGCAAACAGACCGTTGCGGTCCCTGCCTTCGCACACTTCAACAGGTGTGGCCACATGCACTTCCACAAATCCGCCGTAATTCTCAATAAGCTGGCGGATCTGACGCCGGGTATCCTTGTACGGGGCAATCGGGGCGCAAATGGCTATTCCCCGGTTTTTTGTTATTTCGCTGGCAACAAAACCGATACGCCGGACATTGATATCCCGGTGTTCCCTAGAAAAACCAAGCTCATTTGACAGGTTGTTACGCACAATATCGCCGTCAAGAAGCGTCACAGGGCGTCCCCCCATTTCCAGGAAACGGGAATAGACTACTCTTGCTATTGTTGATTTGCCTGCTCCTGAGAGTCCTGTGCAGAAAATTGTCACACCCTGCTTATGCCGAGGCGGATATGCCTGGCGGAGCACTTCGATTACTTCAGGAAACGTAAACCACTCCGGAATACGCTTGCTTGTGCGTAATTTATTATGGAAATCATCATCAGAAAGAGAAAGCGTTTTTTCATTGGCAGGCACTTCACTGACCGGCATGTGTGCATCCTCTTCCATAAGATAGACCATTTCATCAAAAGGCACAATATTTATTCCCAACTCCTCGCTGTAAGATTGAACCAGTCTTATTGAAGCATCACGGTCATAGAAAGAATGCCCGTCAGCACGGGAACCAGGGCTTGCATGGTTTCTGCCTATGATAAAATGCGTGCAGCCATAGTTTTTCCGTATAATGGCATGCAGCAGGGCTTCCTTGGGGCCTGCCATTCGCATTGACAGGGGCAGCAGGCTGAGATGCATCATATTGGGAGGATATTTGTTGATGATTTGCAGATAGCATCGGATACGGGTATATGCATCAATATCCCCTGGTTTGACACGGGTTACAACCGGGTGCAGCAACAGGTTTGCCTTGGCCTGGGCCATTGCTCTCAGGGTCATTTCAAACTGGGCTCGGTGCAGGGGATTCCGGGTATGAAAACCTACAATACGTCTCCATCCTAATTTTTTGT
>JAAENI010000610.1 GCA_024224595.1 Hyphomicrobiales bacterium | reverse complement strand
TTGTCCGGTTACATGTAGCGCCAGGTTAATTTTTGCATGCGCAATAATTGTAACTGGCGGCCCAGAATTAATTTTATTGTCAAAATTCATTTCTGCGGAAACACTAATCCCGTTTGCGAATACTATTCAAGCCAAATCTACTCGGATTTAGCCGCAGGTTTTTCCACTTCAAGCATACCTGTTTCAAGTTTTTTGCGAATGATAACTTCATCCCCGGGTTCTGGTTTAGCGTCAAGAGCATGTTGCCACTGAAATTTTGCTTCCAATTTCCTGCCGGTTTGCCAGTAGGCGTCTCCCAGGTGATCGTTGACCACCGGATCCTGAGGCAATAACACAATGGCTTTTTCAAGTTCAACGACCGCATCTTCATATCGTTTTAAACGATAATAGGCCCAACCCAGGCTGTCGACAATGAACCCTGCATCAGGTCGCAACTTGACAGCTTTGCGAATCATATTGAGACCTTCCTCCAGGTGGATACCCTGATCCACCCAGGAATAACCTAGATAGTTGAGAACAGTAGCTCGATTGGGATTTAGTTCCAGCGCTTTCTTAAAACTGGCTTCTGCTTTGTCCCATTCTTTCAAACGCTCAAATGAAATGGCGCGCCGATAAAACATATCCCAATGCTGGCGTTTCGGAGTCGGCACTCTGGCAATGGCTTTATCAAAGATATCTGCTGCTTCACGATAACGCTCGTGCTTGTTCAGCAACCGACCCAAAGTCATATAAGGTACCAGATCAGCAGGTTTTGCCTCGATCAGATCACGCAATATGGTTACAGCTTCTTCAACCTTTTTCAGCGTATCCATATTAATCGCGGTTTCAAGCAGTGCCCGCCTTTTAAAGGGTGATGAAGCATCAATCTGAGCATAAAACTCGTTGGCTCTCTTTGGATTTTTCTGGTTCTGAAACACAGATGCCAGCGAAATTGAAATAGGCGCACTTTGCGGATAAAGATACTTGGCCAGTTGCAGGTAAATCTGTGCGAATGGCGTACCGCCCTCACGACCAATGGCATTACCAAGATTATAGAAAAATTCCGCTGCACCCTGCTGAGGATTCGCTATCAGTAATCCTGCCGGTTTTCCATTATCCAGGGCTTCTTTCATTGCATGCAATGTCGGATGGTTTGGAAAAATATCGGTACCCATTTTGATTGTGCCCAGTGCTTTTTCTTTTTTATCAAGCCTTTGATAAGCACGTGCCAAAGCGTCAATGGCATCAATATAGGTTTCAGTCAAAAATCTTGCAGCACCCTTAATTTCAACAGCTTTTTGCAGCACATCAACAGCTGCCGCATCATTGCCTGACGCGGAAAGCATCAATCCACGATGGAGATACTTGACCATATCCATCCAATTGGCGCCGTCAATGGCATCTATCTGCTTGAGCGCCTCCTCAGTTTGTCCATTGCCATGCTTCGCCCAGGCGCCGATAATTCCGACAATCATATTATCCAGATCACTACCATTCACCGATGACAGTGTATCAATTGCTTTTGCCCACGAACGTTCATGGATCAGTTTGATGCCATTTACGATGGTTATAATATGACCATTAGAATCTTCTTCTATGATGTCCCGGGATAAAACCACAGCTTTTTCAATGCGTCCGCTGGCAAGATAGGCATGAAACAGATTTCGATTGATGCGATTATTAGTGGGATCCAGTAAACGTGATTTTTCCAAAAAGCTTACCGCTGCCAAATCATCATTATCAGACGCTGCAACCCGGGCCGCAAGATAACTCCCCGATAAACCGGTATGAGCAACAACCTCATCAATTTCCTGATTGGCCCGAGATTGCAACGGCGCACCAGTTAGAAAAAGTGCTGCCAGGAATGAAAGGAACTTTAAAATCTGTTGTTTCATATGTCTCACTTGATATTAACGCAGTATTGGACTGAGGCGAATTACGGTATTTCTCAACCCGTAAAACTGCTGACATGAATACTAGGAAATAACAATGGCCTTTTTGTGCATTTGACGCAATGGCCGGAACTACTTCCAGTTTTGCCTTTCTAGCGTATCCAGCTATGGTTATCGCAAAAACAAATTCTGAATTTAAGAGTCTGAACGGAAACACCTGGCGGCTTTGATTTTGTCTATTTTGCCCGAAATCAAGATGTCTTTTGCTGCGCGGGCTGGTTGCCATTGCAAGAAAGAGATCGCAGATAGCGGGTAAAATGGGCAAAACAAAGCCGCCAGGT
>JAAENI010000609.1 GCA_024224595.1 Hyphomicrobiales bacterium | reverse complement strand
GCAATGGCCGCTCAAGAATAACATGGCCCTGGAAACCAAAAAGCAGAATGACGGTTGCCAAAAGCGACACCACTGAGAACGGTTTAATGCGACTGGTAAATTGGGCAACCACGGCTTCACCGCTGTTTGCTCCTTTAGAGTGGCCGATCAACCACATTCGCGTTATCGCACCTGCGATAAGTGGAATTACCACATACAGTACGACTGATAATATCAGCGTTTGCCACGGTACGACAAAGTCGGTGACACCGAGCAACAGAGCAACGATCGGTGCAAACGCAAATACCATGATAATGTCGTTCACCGATACCTGAACCAGCGTATAGGTCGGATCGCCACGTGTCAGTTGAGACCACACAAAAACCATTGCAGTACAAGGTGCAGCACCCAGCAATATCAATCCGGCAATGTATTGCTGAGCATCAGCCGGCTCAATAAGATCGACAAACAAAACTTCAAAAAACAACACCCCAACGGCTACCATGGTAAACGGTTTGATCAACCAGTTGACAACAATGGTGATCAAAAGACCTTTTGGCCGATTGCCAATATGTCGAAGACTGGTGAAATCAACGTTCACCATCATCGGATAGACCATCCCCCAGATAAGAATGGCTACAACCAGATTGACAGATGAATATTCCAGACCAGCCAGCAATTGAAACAAATCAGGCAGAGCGCTGCCAAGGCCTATTCCAACCGCAATACAAAGAGCGACCCACAGAGATAACCACTTTTCAAAAAAGCCGATCCCACCAGCCTCTACATCAGATGGCGTGACATTCGAGTTGCTCATGAATATCTCTTCTCGTTTAGTTTAGATCGCATCTGTCAGGTAATCTTGACCCGGCTTGGTCACTTCATGGTCAAACAAAACTAACCAATGTTTCAGGATAACTCAATCAACGACCACGCAAAACCTTGCGATATCAATCGCCAACTAAGAGATTTTGCGGGGTATGGTGGTTCGATCAGTTAATATCGCCCTTGTTGCAATTTAGGTTTAATCACCAATGTTGCCAATGGAAGCATTTCAGATATGGCGCTACGAAAGCTGCGCAATCTTCTGTCAGCTTTAACAATAAACAGTTTTGCGAAGAAATCGGGGCGAAAACAGATTCAAAAGTTCCGGACCGATTGTTCTATACAAGAAAACAACTTTCCAGCCCCTGCTCTATATCTGAAGCCCTATCACCAAATCCAGCTTCTCCACATTCTCATCAGTTTGATTTTCATCACTAACAAAAGACGCGGCCAGCAAGGTATGATCGCCCTTGAGACCATCAATAGTTTGAATTTACAGCGCAGACAACACAACATTTCGCGTTTCCACACTGACAAACATTTCATTCATAACAAAGCCATCAATTTCACCAAGGCTCTTGATCTTCTTTAAGTTAGTAACTATTAACTAACTAAATTAAATTGATGGAGATCAAAATGAACAAAACCTGCAAGTTTTGCTGGGCCCTAAGCTCCCTGTTAATAGTGGCAGTTGCCGGTATGGGATATATTTTTTTCAATCCCGGCAACCTGGAAAAAACCGATGACGGGCGAACAGCGATAATTCTTTCTGCAGCAGAACGTGATTTGGTGTTGGCCGAAATGCGCGGGTTTCTTGAAGGAATTGAATCGATCACCACCGGGATTACTGAAAATGACATGAAGGCCATCGCCCAAAGCGCGCAAAAAATTGGCATGGCAACAGCAGGACAAGTGCCATTGACGTTGATGGCTAAACTACCTTCGGAATTTCGCTCATTGGGCATGGCCACCCATAAGGCTTTTGACGCCCTAGCCCTGGAGGCGCAGGATATGGGTGATGGGAAGGTGATATTGTCAGGACTTGGAGAACTGATAAACAACTGCACAACCTGCCACGCGGCATACCGTATCGACATCAAT
>JAAENI010000608.1 GCA_024224595.1 Hyphomicrobiales bacterium | reverse complement strand
TCGCAAGGCACGCCCGGTTACTTCCTCACTAACGCCAAGGGAATACATATCAGCCGTGTCGAAAAAGTTGATGCCCAATTCCAGGGCGCGTTGGATAAAAGGACGGCTTTCATCCTCTGTTAACACCCAGTCGCGCCAATCCGGCGTTCCGTATGTCATCATGCCTAAACAAATACGAGATACTTTAAGACCGGTACGGCCTAAATTAACATAATCCATAATAATCTCCGAACTCAGAGCGCTTATTCTTCTTTGAATTGACGTTCAATCGTTTCCAGCATTTCGGCTGCTTCGACAAGCTTATCGAGGGGGTTTTCCTTACCGGTGAAGTAGCGATAGTCAGCCGGCATGAGATCGAGGGTGTTAATAAGTTGGCGATATTTTTCTTTGACTGATTGTTCGCCAACGGCATACGCCTCTGAAATCTGGCTCAAGTTCAATTTGAGGAAGTTAACCTTGGCGACGGCATAGGTGAGGGCGGCTGCCCAGAGCTGGGGTTTTGTGGTGCGAAACGGCCGTCTCCCAAAAGTGAGCTGATATTCAAACCACATGTGCATGCCTTTGCCAATCAACGGAAGGTCAAAATCAAGTCGGCGCATGACGTCGATCAAACTTTTTTCGACAGCATCCATTGCCGTAGAAAATAATCGTTCATAATGATCAGCAATCTTTTCATCTGTTTCCACCTGCAAATATGCGCCCAACGCATTCATCGCCTCTGCATAATTGTCAGAACGGGCAAAAGCTCGCACAAGGTTCAGATGTTGTTCAGGGTTGGTTGAATCAAGCTTGATTGCCTGTTGAAATTTGGCAACGGCCGTTTCCAGCTCCCACTGTTCATATGCAACCAATCCAGCCTGGTTGTACTGATCTGCTCTTTTTGATGCTGATAACAACTTCACTGATTACATAGAGATAAAAAAGGATATGTCTCTCTCCGCTGGCAGTCACTACAGAGATGGATTGACGTTTCATTCAGATTCAATTTC
>JAAENI010000607.1 GCA_024224595.1 Hyphomicrobiales bacterium | reverse complement strand
TTCTGGTCGATGAGGCGCAGGATACCAGCGCAGTCCAGTGGCAGATTATAAATGCAATTATTGAAGAGTTTTTCGCGGGAGATTCGGTACGCAGTACGGTCAGAACGATATTTGCAGTCGGGGATCAAAAGCAATCTATCTATTCCTTTCAAGGCGCGGACCCGGAAAAGTTCACGCATCAAAAACTGGATTTAATATACAAAGCGCATACCATCGATTTGCCGTTCGAGGATATCAGACTACCAATCTCTTTTCGCTCAACACGTGATGTTTTGAGTGCTGTCGACAAGGTTTTTGAAAATCCTGCAAATGCCAAAGGTCTTGAGGTCAGCGATGATGCTATCATCCATGAACCTGTACGCGCCGCTGATCCGGGTGAAGTATTGATTTGGCCAATGATCGAGCATCAAAAGAGCGAAAAACAGGAAGACTGGTTATTACCCATTGATCATATTGGTGAAGATCACCCTACCCTGCAATTGGCAAAAAAAATTACCAGAACTGTTAAAAGCTGGATTGATAAAGGTGAGGTTCTACCAGGAAAAGGGCGCCCGATTACCCATGGTGATGTTCTGATTCTGGTTCGCAAACGTGACAGATTTGCTTCTTCGATTACCCGGGAATTAAAACAGGCGGGTTTATCAGTTGCCGGCGCTGATCGCCTGAATCTGGCCACTCACATTGCCGTGGAAGATCTGTTGTCATTTGCAAAGTGGGTATTGTACCCCGAGGATGATTTGTCTCTGGCGGAAATATTGAAAAGTCCGCTATTGGATTTGGATGAAGAGGAATTATTTGCTCTTTGCATAGGCCGGAGCAAACAATCTCTGTGGCAGTCATTATGCCTCAATGCCAAAAACGAAGGGTCTGGGAAATTAACCCGGATACAGCGCGAACTGTCAAATTTGTTAAAACTGGCAGGCACGCTTCCTCCTCACGAGTTCTTCAGTGAAATATTGTCCTCCAATTCAGGTAGGAAAAAGTTCAAGTCTCGGTTGGGCGATGAAGTTGATGATGTTCTGGATGCATTTATGCTTGAATCATTAAATCATTCTAATAATGGCGGAACCGGGTTACAGGAATTTATACATGTGCTTGAGACTTCAGCACCCGATATTAAACGTGAACTTGATTTGCAGAAAGATGAAATTCGAGTAATGACGGTGCATTCTGCCAAGGGACTGGAGGCACCGATCATATTTTTGGTTGATCCGGGGGCACCGGCATTTTCATCTCATCACCGGCCTTCCGTCTTGAGGATTGATTGTAACGCCACCACCCCAGCATTTTTGTGGCAACCCGGAAAAGATGATGGCAGTGAACTGACCGCAGCAATTCAGGCACAATTTCAACAAAAAGCCGAAGAAGAATATCGGCGGTTATTGTATGTTGCGATGACACGGGCCGAAGACAAATTGGTTGTATGTGGCTATGCCAACCGGAATACCGGATCGTTAACCACCTGGCATAAAATGGTTAAAGACAGCCTGATAAGGGAATGTGAAGAAATATCTGATGATGGAGAAATTACAGCTTGGCGCTGGATTAAAGACCATCCACGACGCAAAAATCGCAAACCTGTACCATCTGAGCAATTAGTTGATCCCATATTAGACGATCTCCCGGACTGGGTAACCAAAACAAACAACAAGGAGGCAGCATTTACACCGCCATTATTTCCATCCACTGCATCACTAAGTCTAGAAGCAAACCCGCGCCAACAGGATATGGTATCGGTAAATTCGGGTCCGTTTTTTCAGAGTTTTGCTATCGAGCGGGGTAATATCACCCACCACCTGTTACAGTCACTGCCATCAATTGATCCTGATTTTCGCTATGAAAGGGCAACGGATTATATACGAAATTCCCTACCCGGCTGGAGCAAAGAACAACAAGATAGAGTCCGCGAAGAAGTAATAACAATCCTGGAAGATGAAAGTTTTGCCAGTCTGTTTTCTGAACACTCCCAGGCTGAGGTCAGCTTGTCTGGGATACTTGACCCTGAGGGTCTTAATCAACCCGTCAATGCTCAAATAGACCGAATAGCCATTCTCGAAGATAAGGTGATCATCATAGATTACAAAAGTGACCGCTATATTCCATCAAATCTTGATCAGATATCTCAACAATATCTGGTTCAATTGGCAATTTACAGACAATTGGTAGCCCGGATTTTTGACGACAAGAAAATCAATTGTGCACTTTTGTGGACCAGTGGACCTCAACTAACAGAAATTCCCGATGACCTCCTGTCCAAACAATTAGATATCTATCTGGAAAATTCGAAACACGGTACGTGAAAGAGCGTTCTAGTGCTTGACGAATGCATTACCCATTCCTACTTTGAGTTCAACAGTGAATCATTTCAAATCACCCATGCCAATCAGGCCCGAAGGAACATTTCATGGCAACAGTAAAAGTTGATCAATCTAATTTTGAAGCCGACGTATTGAAATCCGATATTCCAGTTGTTGTAGATTTTTGGGCCGAATGGTGTGGCCCTTGTAAAATGATCGGCCCGCATCTTGAGGAGATTTCCGATGAAATGGCCAGTGATGTAAAAATTACAAAACTCAATATTGATGAGAATCCCGATCTCGCCGCCCAATACGGGGTGCGTTCTATTCCAACACTACTCATTTTCAAAGATGGCAAACCGGCATCAATACAAGTCGGTGCAAAGCCAAAGAGTGCTCTGGTAGACTGGATTAAGTCTGCTTAACCTTTTGAACTATTAGAAATTACCGGCACTTCGCTACCTTAGCGTGGTGCCATTTTTTTTGAGCACTTCACCCACCAGATAAAGAGAACCGGCAATCAGCAATCGATATTCACCTTTGATTTCCGCAACCTTCGCGAGCGCTTTATCAAGGGAATGACAGGCAATCGCTTCCAGACCGGCAGCGCGAGCATATTCAGCCAACTCCTGTGTTCCAATACCATGTTGAGAAGTCGTAATGGGTACAGTATAGATTTTCGGTTTTAACGAAACGAATTGGGCAAAATATTGTTGCGGGTTTTTGGTCGTTAGCATGGCACAGATCATGACAAGATCTTTGGAATTTAAGGAATTCATCTTCTCCAATTCTTTTGAGATCACCTCACCTGCCCCGACATTATGGCCGCCATCAATCCACACATCTGAGGAGTCCGAAAGAAGTCTGGTGATTGTTCCCGAAGGCAACTGTTCAAATCTGCCAGGCCAATACAGTTCGCCCATCGCTTGTTCCCAGGTTTCTTCCTTTATTTGACAGTCAGCCAGTCTTAAAGCCGCAATTGCCGTCGCGGAATTGGCCAATTGATGTTCGCCCCTAAGACCCGGCAGAGGCAAGTCGAGCAAGCCATCAACATCCTGATAAATAAAACGACCTGCTTCCTCATAATAATCAAAATCTTGCCGGGCGATCATCACCGGGCAATGTTTTTCAACCACAATATTTTCCAGAACTTCCCTGGCTTCATCTTCTTGCTCACCGATAATAACGGGACATCCTGGTTTGATAATGCCAGCTTTTTCAAATGCAATGGCGGCAATTGTATCACCAAGATGGGTCTGATGATCTAGCGAGATTGGTGTGATGATCGAGACTTTCGGTTTTTTAATGACATTGGTGCCGTCAAATCGTCCACCCAGGCCCACTTCAACAATAGCATAGTCCGCGCGCTGTTCACTAAACAGCACGAACATAGTTGCCGCCAGCAACTCAAACATGGTAATCTGTGCACCATCATTGGCATCTGCAACACGACCTAAAGCGTCGGCAAGCATATTATCACCAACAATCTGACCTTTTTTTACGCCTCCATCATGGCCATGGCCAATTCTGTAGCGCTCATGATAATTAACCAGATGCGGGGAAGTGTGAGCATGGACAGAATATCCACTCGCCTCCAAAATAGCGCGCAGATTAGCAATGACCGAACCTTTGCCATTGGTGCCAGCCACATGGAAAGTGGGAGGCAATTTGTCCTGCGGACCACCAAGTTTTGATAAAAGTTCACTGATTCGACCAAGGGACAAATCATAACCTTTAGGATGAAATTGCGACAGGTGTTCAATCAGTGCATCTGTTTTCATGGCATCTGCTTAATGTCAAAGCGTAAAAAAGGCCGGTATAACAGTATTGATCAATCGGCAGGTTGTTGTTTGGCCTGCTCATCTGCACCGTCTTGATTGTCTTGATTATCTTGATTATCTTGATTATCTTGATTATTTTCTGCTTCCTCGCCCGGTTCAACAGACGGCAAAGCGAGCAAAACTTGTGGATTTTTCATCAACAGGCCTAACAGATTTGAAATCGTGGATTTCAACTCATGGCGTGGCACAACCATATCGACCATACCATGTTCCAGCAAATATTCTGAACGTTGAAAACCATCAGGTAGTTTTTCCCGGATTGTTTGTTCAATTACCCTTGGGCCGGCGAATCCTATCAACGCACCAGGTTCAGCAATATGGACATCACCAAGCATCGCATAAGATGCCGTAACACCACCCGTAGTAGGATTGGTCATCACAACGATGTAGGGTAAACCGGCCTCTTTCAATCGTTCAACGGCAACGGTAGTTCTCGGTAATTGCATCAAAGACAAGATACCCTCCTGCATCCGTGCACCGCCTGATGCGGCAAATAAGATCAGTGGCAGTTTCTCTTCCACAGCCATCTCCATGGCTGTAATGATGGCATCTCCTGCCGCCATTCCAAGAGAGCCGCCCATAAAATTAAAGTCCTGGACCACCGATATCAACTCAACACCATCGACCATACCCTTGCCAGCAAGAACAGCATCTTCCATATCAGTCTTCGCCTTGGCATCACGCAGACGATCTGTATATTTGCGCTGGTCGCGAAACTTCAACGGATCGAGGGCAACTGCAGGGCCTTTTATCGCTTTGAATTTCCCGCCATCGAAGAAATTTATCAGCCTTTCTTTACCCGAAATACGCATATGATAACCGGAATTGGGAATAACACCCTGATTGGCTTCCAGATCTTTGTGAAAAACCATTTCACCGGTTTCAGGGCATTTTATCCAAAGATTTTCCGGCATCTCTTTACGCTGCCAGAAGTTATTAAATTTGGGTCTTACGTAGTTTGTAATCCAGTTCATCGCTTTGCAATCATTCCCGTTATCTCTAAGAGTCTATTCAAAAAACCACTCATTATGCAGTTGCCCGATTTACACCTGCTGACAGCTCACTTACCAACTTGTACACCGAAGATATTGTCTTATCAGTTGCTTTTCCATTATCCAATGATGCTTCGATTACAGAGACAATCGCAGAACCGACCACAACACCATCTGAACCCCTGGCAATTGCCTCAGCATGCTCACCATTCTTGACACCAAAACCGACTACAACAGGTAATTCTGTTTTATTCTTGATATGGGATACCGCATTCGCGACTTTTTCCGGATCTGGCGTCGACGTGCCGGTAATTCCGGCAATCGAGACATAGTAGACAAACCCAGATGTATTATTCAACACGACAGGCAATCGTTCACTGTCTGTTGTCGGTGTCGCCAGGCGTATGAAATTTATTCCTTGCTTCATAGCCGGAATACACAATTCCTCATCTGCTTCAGGCGGAAGATCAACAATAATCAAACCGTCAACACCGGCAGATTTGGCATCGGTCAGGAATTTATCGTTCCCGTAGATATAAATTGGATTGTAATAACCCATCAAAACAATAGGTGTATCAGCATCGTCTTTTCGAAATTCGCGAACCATTCTCAAAGTTTTAACCAGTGTCTGCCCCGCATCCAAAGCACGCTTTCCGGCCAGCTGAATGTCAGGACCATCAGCCATCGGATCGGAAAACGGCATTCCCAATTCAATAACATCAACACCTTGTCCAGGCAGTCCTTTGATTATCTCAAGTGATGTGTCCATATCCGGGTCGCCTGCAATAACAAATGTCACCAATGCAGTACGCCCCTGTTCCTTTAGCAATACAAAGCGACGGTCTATTCTTGTTTCAATCATGATATTCTAGATCTCCACACCAAGCGCTTTACTCACTGTGAAAACATCCTTGTCTCCACGGCCGCATAAATTCATTACAATAATTTGGTCTTTATCCATTTTTGGTGCTCGTTTAATGACTTCAGCAAATGCGTGTGAAGGCTCAAGTGCGGGAATTATCCCTTCGAATCGCGATAGCATTTGAAATGCCTCAAGCGCCTCATCATCCATTGCAGGTACATATTCAACCCGATTGTTTTCCTTAAGCCAGGAATGTTCAGGCCCAATACCAGGGTAATCCAATCCGGCAGAAATCGAATGACCTTCCAAAATCTGACCATCTGTGTCCTGGAGCAGATAGGTACGATTGCCATGCAAAACACCAGGAGACCCAACCGTCAGGGATGCACAATGCTCGTAGCTATCCAGTCCTTTGCCACCAGCTTCAACTCCGACAATCTGAACATTCGTATCATCCAGAAACGGATGAAATAATCCGATGGCATTTGAACCGCCACCAACACAGGCAACAAGCATATCCGGTTGACGGCCCTCGGCTTCCATCATCTGCTCTTTGACCTCATTACCAATGACAGACTGAAAATCACGCACGAGTTCGGGATAGGGATGAGGTCCTGCCGCAGTACCAATCAGATAATAGGTATCGTGAACATTGGCCACCCAATCACGCAATGCCTCGTTCATTGCATCTTTCAAAGTTCCCGCGCCAGCGGTTACAGAAACGATTTCAGCACCCAGTAATTTCATACGAAATACATTAGGAGACTGACGTTCAACATCAGTTTTGCCCATAAACACCTTACAGGGAAAATCAAAACGCGCTGAAACAGTGGCTGAAGCGACACCATGCTGGCCAGCACCGGTTTCAGCGATGATACGGGTCTTACCCATGCGTTTAGCCAGTAGAATTTGCCCAAGGCAATTGTTAATTTTATGGGAGCCCGTATGGTTTAATTCATCGCGTTTGAAATAAATTTTTGCACCGCCCAAATGTTTGGTCAGCCGTTCTGCAAAATACAAGGGTGAAGGTCGTCCCGTATAATGTTTATGAAGATTTGCCAATTCCGCATGAAATTCCGGATCATTCTTTGCCTCTTCATAGGCTTGTTCCAGTTCCAAAATCAATGGCATCAAAGTCTCGGCAACATATCGTCCTCCAAAAATGCCAAAATGTCCATTTTCATCTGGCCCGGTTCTGTATGAATTTGGTTCAACTGGTGTATTCACCCGTTATCCTTTCGCCCGTTATCCCGCAGACTATCATAACATTTCACTTGTTCCAAAAAAGTCATAATCAGAACAGGATCTTTCACACCTGGAGCTTCCTCAACACCTGATGATATATCAATCGCTTGAGCATTTGAATTGGCCAACGCGATCTCAACATTATTGAGGTTAATACCACCCGAAAGCATGGGTGAGGTAGACGAGTCAAGGAGATTGTCTTTTCCACGATCATTGTTTTGAAAATAATGTTGATCTTGCCAGTCAGCGAACAATTTCCAGTCAAATGCCACACCATTTCCACCGGGCAAATCTGCCCCGGCAGGAGGCTTTGCATCAAAAAGCAGGCGATCTGCTATACCCAAATATTGTTCAACCATGTTAAAATCAGTAGCCTGCCTTATGGCAAATGCCTTAATCACCGGCAAGCCAAACTGATCCTTGATTTTTTGGACTCGATCGGGACTCTCAGTGCCATGCAATTGCAATTGGTCCGGATCCATTTTTCCAATAATTTCCTCAAGTTTCCCATCAGTTGCATTCACACTAACGGCGATCCGCTTGATGCTACCCTTGTACTGACCTGTCAGTTCTCCAGCCAAATGCGCAGAAATATTTCTCGGACTTTTTTCAAAAAAAACAAAACCCAGTTGCCTGGCCCCACCTTCAATTGCCGCCTCTATTGAGGCAATGTCAGAAAGTCCGCATATCTTTACATCCGTTATCAATTGGTTTTTCATAAGAAATACTCGGAAGAACAAGTTCTGAATTAGACGTCAAGACAATTCAAATTGCACGATTCACTATTCTAGTCCAGTCGCACACTGTGTAATGCTGGGCCATGGCGACGCAGCCAAGCTTTTTGTATCTGCATATCTGGGCACAATCCCTCAACCAGTTTCCAAAATCGGTCAGAATGATTCATCTCTAGTAAATGAGCCACTTCGTGGGCAGCAAGATAATTCAATACAACCGGTGGAGCCATAATAATGCGCCAGGAAAAGGATAATGTGCGCGCACTGGAGCACGACCCCCAACGACTTTTTGAATCTGTAATACGTATCGATTTTGCGCGTACACCCAGCATGGAAGCATAATTCATCACTGCGAGATCAAGTTTATTTCGAGCTTGCTTTTTCATGAAATCAATGACCCGGCGTGGCATATGTTCCACTTCCCCAGGCACCAGCAACGTCGGTTCACCGGCAACTTGTTTTGCTTCAACCACTCCTCTTTTTCGATCAAGGTGGGTTATTTTGTGCTCAATACCTTCAAAAAGCACCCAAACACCATCATGGGGAATAGTTGATTTGGGCATACGAGCCAGACGAACTGCAAGCCAGTTTTCATTTTTTTCAATGAAGCTCACTACCTCTCGATCGCTAACGTGAGGCGGCGTCGTTACTTTTGCTCCCCGGCCATCAGGTTTCAACCGTAATGTGAATCTCTTTGATCTGGAATTATTAATGACTTCTACTGGAAATTCCTCGCCTTCCATCATCAATATGTGGGTCGGGCGGGACTGAGTAATTTTTGAGCGCTTGAGAAATTTTAGCAATTCTAATTCCGGTAATACCTATTTGTCCTGGCGATTCGAATGATGACAGATGGCTTTTACCACATCTGTAAATCAATGCACAATCATAGTGCAATCCACGCGTTGTTCCAGCAAAAAAAACGGGGTCATATTAACCCCGTTTCTACGATCAATACTTCATCAATGGATATTCGACGCCGACCGGTCAATCAACTTTCAAATGAACTACTGCCCGATTTCTTGGAGGCCATGAATTTCTCAAATGCTTCAGCGTCTTTCGCCCGACGCAATTCACGCAAATATTCATCAAACTCATGGCGCATTTCATCAAGTTTGCGGCGCTCTTCTTCAAGTCGAGCCATCTCAACTTCCCGCCAATCGTCAAAAGCCGCATTTCCGGTAGCAGACCCACCATTGGAATGAGAATAGCGCGTGCGGTTTGAATTGTTAAAATTGAAAGAGCTTGCAACATTGTCAGTCGCGCGGTTAACTTCGGATTTCAATTCATCCAGCCGATCGCCCCATAATATGTAAACAAGCATCGCCAGACCCAACGGCCAAAAGATCATGAAACCCAAAACCATCATGGCAATAGTCAATGGTGTCCAGGCAGGACGGATCATCGACGAAGAACGTGCATGTGTCATGTAAAACTACCCCTTTCTAAGCGCAAATATGCCTTTAAATAAGAGGTAGTGACCGGATGCTAATATTTCAAGGTATTTTCAATTTTTCCCAAGAACTAATTTAATTCAATAACATCAATATCTTAGTTATTTCAAAAAAATATTGCGACTTTTGAAATACCCTGTTTGGTCAGAATGCTGCCATGATCAGGCTTGTTTGCAAAAACAATCTATTCATAGCCTTCAATAATAATAATTCTACCTTCGGAGATTTCCTGACGTATAGCTCTGGCTTTAATATATTCAAGTGAATTGTAACAATCCTGAGCATGTTGATATGATGGAAACTCAATCACAACATTGCGGGAATTCCAATCTCCTTCAGCTGCAATATTATCGCCTCCACGCACCAAAAATTTCGCTCCAAATCGCTGATAGGCCGGTGTCGCTGTCGCCACGTATTCTTTGTAGCGTTCACTATCGTTTACCTCAACAGTCCCAAGCCAATAACCCTTTTTAGCCACATCAGACTCCTTAAATACCATTTTCAATTTCATTCAGAATTTGTTTTACCGCCGCCTTGCAATTATCTGCTTCAATGATTGGCCTGGCAACCACAAGGTGTGAAGCACCCGCACGAATTGCTTCAGCTGGTGCCATTACCCGTTTCTGATCCCCGTGAGCACTGCCTTCAGGTCTGATACCGGGCGTAACCAAAGCCATATCTTCGCCAATAATATTCCTGATTTTTGCTGCTTCATGGGCTGATGCAACAATACCGCCCATACCTGCATCAAATGCCTGTTTGGCTCTTTTCGCTACCAGGTCACCTGTTGTATATTGGTACCCGGCATTGCTCAAATCATCATCATCCATCGAAGTCAAAACACTGACAGCGAGAATGCACAAATCACTGCCTTGGGCTGATTCAGCAGCAGCTTTCATCGCCTTGGGATAGGCATGAATAGTCGTCATGGTAACTCCCATTTTGATGATGTTTTCAACTCCCCTGGAAATAGTATTATCAATATCCAGCAGCTTCATATCGAGAAATACCCGATTGCCATCAGCGACTAGATCGCGAGCAAACTCAAGTCCACCTGCAAAGACCAGTTGATAACCAATTTTATAGAAAGATGCGGTGCTACCAATTGTTGAAACAACGGTTTCAGCTTCCCCAATAGTCGGCACATCCAGACCGATGATCAAACGTTCTTTTGCTTCCATCAGATTTTCCCGTGTGATCGAATGTTGTTTTGGCAAACTAACTGCTTTAATTTATTTCATCGATAACAATCTTGCTGTTTTCACAAGTGAATCACAGACGTCATTCAATTTGTCAGCTGCCCGTTCATTTGTTAGGTTGTCCATATCATCAAAAGCACTGACTGCTCCGCTAACTGTTACCTGTTGTGCAATGATGGTCGCGCCTAAACTTGTTATAATGTGGCGCAAATGGCTAAGACCGCGTATACCACCCAGATTTCCCGGGGAAGCAGATGCCAACGCCAAAATTTTACCTTCATAGGGTACTATTTTTCCCCGTTTATCACCTTTGATGCGGCTCACCCAATCAAGGGCATTTTTTAACAAGGGGGATACCGATGTGTTATATTCAGGCGACACCAGCATAATTCCATCATGCAAATCAAATAACCGGGCCAGTTTAATTGCTTGTTCTGGTGGGCCTTTCTGAGTTTCCAGATCGCCGTTGAATAACGGCAGCGGATAGTCCTTGAGAGAAATTCTTGTCACTTCACAATCAAGCGAGGAAAAAACTCTGAATGCACTAGCGGCCAGACGGGTATTTAAAGAACCCCCACGAGCGGAGCCCGGAACAATCAGTATTTTTGGAACTTTCACTTTATTCACCCAAACCATCAAGAAAACCCTTCATACGAGAAAAGAATCCAGTCGATTCAGGACTATTTTCTTCCGAAGACAATTTCTCAAATTCCTCCAGAAGGTCACGTTGTTTTCGAGTCAGTTTCTGAGGTGTTTCCGTTACCACCTGAATATATAAATCACCTTGACTATTTGATCTCAAGACAGGCATTCCCTTACCTTTCAAGCGAAACTGTTTGCCAGTTTGCGTCCCTTCAGGAATTTTTACCCTGGCTTTTGAATTATCCAGGGTTGCAACTTCAAACTGACCGCCAAGAGCAGCGGTAATCATTGAAACAGGGATCCGGCAAAACAAATCAGACCCATCGCGTTGAAAAAACTCATGCGGTTTGATCGAAATAAATATATACAGATCACCGCTCGGTCCACCTCGGGTACCTGCCTCTCCTTCACCAGAAAGACGAATACGCACACCATCTTCAATACCCTCTGGTATATTCACTGATAGTGATCGTTCTTTCGTTACCCGTCCCGCGCCTGAGCATTCACCACACGGGTCGGATATGATTTCACCACGCCCCTGACAGGTAGGACAGGTACGTTCAACCGAAAAGAAACCCTGGCTTGCTCTGACGCGACCATTACCACCACACGTTCCACAAGTTGAGGGAGAGCTTCCCGGTTTCGCGCCTGTACCCGAACATTGATCACAGGAAACAGCTGAAGGAATATCAATCTGTGCCGTTTTGCCCTCGAAAGCCTCCTCTAGTGTCACTTCCATATTATAACGCAGATCTGCGCCCCGTTCCCGTCCACCGCTTGAACGACGGCGCCCACCCATCATATCGCCGAATATATCTTCGAAAATATCACCCATTGAAGAGCCAAAATCGCCAGAAAATCCACCCTGATTTCCACCATTTTGAAATGCAGCATGGCCAAACCGATCATAGGCTGCACGTTTCTCGTTATCTTTTAGAACCTCATAGGCTTCATTAAGTTCTTTAAAACTTTGTTCTGCGTCCGGATTATCGGGATTGCGATCAGGATGAAACTTCATAGCCAGCTTACGAAAAGCAGATTTCAACTCTTTGCCATCTGCTTCACGCGAAACACCCAGTGTTTCATAATAATCAACTTTTTCCATCAACAATATCGCTCAAAAAATAAAAACCCGCCAACACAACTAATTGCTGGCGGGAAAAAGTTCAACACGTATCAGATCAAGCAGATTTTTTGTCGTCTTCGTCGATCTCTTCAAAATCGGCATCAACAACATCTTCTTCTTCATCTCTTGCAGCATCAGATGCTGCATCATCAGCGGCAGCTTCTTCCTGTTGCGCCTCATACATCGCCTGCCCCAGCTTCATAGTCGCATTGCTGAGGGTCTCAGATTTTGTTTTTATTTCTTCAACATCATCAGATTCAATAGCTTCCTTGAGGCTTGCAATGGCGAGTTCAATTTCATTTTTGTCTTCTTCCGAGACTTTCTCACCAAATTCTTCAACAGATTTCTCAGCGGAATGAACCAGAGCCTCAGCATGATTTTTAGCTTCAACACTTTCACGGCGCTCTTTGTCAGCATCGGCGTTGGCTTCAGCATCCTGAACCATCGCGTCAATATCTTCATCAGACAAACCACCAGAGGCCTGAATTGATATTTTTTGCTCTTTACCAGTGCCTTTATCTTTTGCAGACACATTAACAATGCCATTAGCATCGATATCAAAAGAAACTTCTATTTGAGGCACTCCGCGTGGTGCTGGAGGAATACCAACCAAATCAAACTGACCGAGCATCTTGTTATCGGCAGCCATTTCGCGCTCACCTTGAGCAACCCGAATTGTTACCGCATTCTGGTTATCATCGGCAGTTGAAAACACTTGAGATTTCTTGGTTGGTATAGTCGTGTTGCGGTCAATCAATCGAGTGAAAACACCACCAAGAGTTTCAATACCAAGGGACAACGGTGTCACATCAAGCAGCAGTACATCTTTAACATCACCTTGCAATACACCAGCCTGAATAGCAGCACCCATTGCCACCACTTCATCAGGGTTCACACCCTTATGCGGTTCGCGGCCAAAAAATTCTTGAACAATTTCCTGAATTTTGGGCATACGTGTCATACCACCAACCAGTACAACCTCATCGATTTCACCAGCCTTCAACCCGGCATCTTTCAATGCACTTGCACAAGGTGCAATGGTACGCTTGACCAAAGAATCTACAAGCGATTCAAATTTCGAGCGGGTCAATTTCATCGTCAGGTGTTTGGGACCAGACTTATCGGCAGTAATAAATGGCAAATTAATTTCGGTTTGTGCTGTAGCGGAAAGTTCGATCTTGGCCTTTTCCGAAGCTTCTTTCAGGCGTTGCAGCGCCATCTTGTCTTTTTTCAGATCAATACCATTTTCTTTCCTGAATTCATTGGCAAGATAATCAACCAAAACCATATCAAAATCTTCACCGCCAAGAAATGTATCACCGTTGGTGGATTTTACTTCAAAAACGCCATCACCGATTTCCAGGATAGAAACATCAAAAGTACCACCACCAAGATCATAGACCGCAATTGTTTTGCCATCTTTCTTGTCCATACCATAAGCAAGTGCAGCAGCAGTTGGCTCATTGATAATACGCAAAACTTCCAATCCGGCAATTTTGCCGGCATCTTTAGTCGCCTGGCGCTGAGCATCATTGAAATAGGCTGGCACAGTCACAACTGCCTGTTCGACAGTTTCACCCAGATAAGCCTCAGCGGTTTCCTTCATTTTCTGAAGTATCATTGCTGAAATCTGAGAAGGAGAATATGTTTCATCATTCACCTCAACCCAAGCGTCTCCGTTATCAGCTTTGACAATTTCGTAAGGAACAAGCTTTTTATCCTTGGTGACCGCTTTATCACTATAACGACGCCCGATCAGGCGTTTGATTGCGAATAATGTATTTTCAGGATTGGTGACCGCCTGGCGTTTTGCCGGCTGACCAACAAGACGTTCATCGTCTTCACCAAAAGATACCATTGAAGGTGTAGTACGTGCACCTTCAGCATTTTCAATTACTTTAGCTTCCTTGCCGTCCATAACAGCGACGCATGAGTTGGTAGTTCCCAAATCAATACCAATGACTTTTGCCATA
>JAAENI010000606.1 GCA_024224595.1 Hyphomicrobiales bacterium | reverse complement strand
GGTATGGCGATTGGTCAAATAGCCTATGGGCCTATTTCAGACAGCACGGGTCGGAAACCAGCCATTTATGCTGGATACATTTTATTCATTGTAGGATGCGTACTTTCGATCATCGCAACAAGTTTCCCCGTAATGCTGACTGGACGCTTCCTGCAAGGAGTGGGCGCCGCCGGGCCGCGCAGCGTCACCCTGGCAATGATACGAGACCAATATGAAGGCCGCCACATGGCGCGCGTCATGTCGTTTATTATGACCGTATTTGTGCTGGTTCCCATTGTTGCGCCCGCACTCGGGCAGGTCATCCTCACTGTCGGGCATTGGCGCGCCATTTTCAGTATGCTCCTGATTTTGGCACTCATTACGGCAATCTGGTTTGCAATCCGACAAACCGAAACTTTGGCAGAAAACCAACGCACAAAATTCTCATCAAATCGAATCATGATGGCGGTTCGAGAAATCTTTGCCAGTCCGATTGCTTTTGGCTACATGCTTTGTGCAGGCTTGATTTCTGGTGCATTTATCGGCTATTTGAATTCTGCCCAACAGATATTTCAGGAGCAATATGGACTTGGCGCCCAATTTCCGCTTTACTTTGCTATTATTGCGCTTTCGATTGGCAGGGCATCCTTCCTGAACGCAAGATTGGTGATGCGTTATGGAATGCGAAAACTATCGAGGTGGTCGTTACTGACGTTAGTTGGACTTTCGGTCGCCTTTAGCGGGATTGCCTTTATGTTTGCAGGTAGTCCGCCATTGCTAATCCTGATGACCTATTTCATGATGTCATTTTTCTGTGTCGGCATCCTGTTTGGCAACCTGAATGCGTTAGCGATGGAACCTTTAGGGCACATTGCCGGTACCGGTGCTGCCGCCGTGGGAGCGCTTTCCACATTTATCTCGGTTGCGCTTGGTACGTTCATTGGTCAAAGTTACAATGAGACGGTCTTGCCTCTGATTGGCGGGTTTGCCATTCTGGGCGCAATAGCAATACTTATCATGCGTTGGGCTGAAAGCAACAAACAAGCTTTGTGACCATAGTTGCACTTTCCATAGCGCGTTCTTTTGGCATCGAAAAACGGGGTATGGCAACCTTAGTTGCAACAATCATATAAAGGATTCAATGATGAAAACAGTCGTTGTAAATGATAGACGGATAGTGCCATCAAAAATCGTATGCGTCGGCAGAAATTATGTTGAACATATTGAAGAACTGGGAAATGAGATTCCTGATGAGATGGTCATTTTTTCAAAGCCGAATTCTGCCATTACGGATGAATTGCAAGCATTTCATCACGAGCAGCTCCATTATGAGGGCGAGTTGAGCTTTGTTTTTGAAAACGGCCGTTTCACTGCGGTCGGTTTTGGGCTTGACCTCACAAAAAGAGATCTACAGAGTAAACTGAAAAAGAAAGGGCTTCCATGGGAACGTGCTAAAGCATTTGACGGCTCAGTGCTGTTCAGTAAGTTTGTCCCAATTCAAGACAATCTTTCCTCGCTGTCACTGGAACTCGAAATAAATGGTTTGCAGATTCAATCTGGAGGCGTGCAGCTCATGATGAACAAACCAAATGACATCTTGGCTGAAATTCTCAAGTTTATGACGTTGAACAATGGCGACATTGTCATGACCGGTACGCCCAAGGGAGTTGGGATAATCAACCCAGGCGACAAATTTGTCGGTCGGATTAAAGATAATAACAAAGTAACTGTACACAGAAGCTGGATTGCCAAATAAAGAAGACAGATTACATTGTGTTCTCTGTTTACTCTCGGTGCAAATCCACGTAACCGGTCAGAAGGGTACACTAGATTGGGTCAATTTG
>JAAENI010000605.1 GCA_024224595.1 Hyphomicrobiales bacterium | reverse complement strand
ATTGCAATTGTTCAAGTGCGACAGAAGCCAGCCAGACGAAATAAATTCACGACAATTGTCATCACAAAAGCAAAAATTCCTGGTGCGCTGCGAATTGAGCGTGGTAAATAACATTATTGTCGGTTTTTAGTACCTTTTTTGAAATGACGGATAAGCCATTGAGCAGCGCTGAACTTACCAAACTGAATGAAAAACTGGATCAACTGTTAAACCTTATTGAGCGGGCCGTTCCCAAATTAAAGCCGAAATTCAATCTTGAATGCGCAGATGCATTTGTCTGGCAGGTTGAACATTCAGATCTGGCACCGGTCGAAAAAGTCAACCGCGTCGATATGGGGCTATTGAAGGGAATTGACAGGGTATGTAGAATTCTGGTGGAAAATACCCGACGATTTGCCAATGGTTATAGTGCCAACAATGCGCTACTATGGGGAGCGCGCGGGATGGGGAAATCTTCCCTTGTCAAAGCTGTCCATGCGGCAATTAATCAGGAATTGAACGGTAAAGGTCGTGAGCCGTTAAAACTCATCGAGATTCACCGGGAAGACATCCACTCCCTGCCATTGCTGTTGAACCAGCTTCGCAACAATGACATGCGCATCATTTTGTTTTGCGATGATCTTTCATTCGACAATGATGATACATCCTATAAATCGCTGAAAGCAGCGCTGGATGGTGGCATTGAGGGCCGCCCGCATAATGTCATATTCTATGCAACATCCAATCGTCGACACCTGTTGCCACGCGACATGATCGAAAACGAGCGATCAACGGCAATTAATCCGGCGGAAGCGGTAGAAGAAAAAGTCTCATTGTCTGATCGATTCGGCCTTTGGCTTGGTTTTCACAAGTGCAGCCAGGATGAGTACATTGAAATGGTGTTTGGCTATGCCAGACATTACCAATTGAAAATATCGGATGAAGCGTTAAGGGTGAAATCACTTGAATGGGCGACAACAAGAGGAAGCCGATCAGGCAGAGTTGCCTGGCAATTCATCCAGGATATTGCCGGAGAACTGAACAAAAGTCTCGATTAGAGGCTTTTCATGGTTGCGTTGCAGCTATTCTTCATTGATACGGCCAAGAGCGGCGGTCATCTTGTCTTTTTGTGAACGATAACCGGTCAGTTTCTGCCGCTCTTCAACAACAACCTGTTCCGGCGCATTGGCGACAAAGCGTTCATTTCCCAACTTTTTATCCAGCCGCGATATTTCGCCATCAAGTTTTTTCAATTCCTTTTCCAGACGAGAACGTTCTTCGCTGAAATCAACAATTCCCTCCAGAGGGAGGAAATAACTGGTATTGCCAATGGCGATATGTGCAGAGCCTTTGGGAGCTGCCGTGGCGATTTCGACCGATTCCAAACGCGCTAGCCTGGTTATCGCCGCATCGTGAGTTTGTACCCTGTCGATAATCGTTTTATCCGCATTGGTAACAATTAGTGACATGACCCGCGAAGGTTTAATGGCCATTTCAGCTCGCAGTGAGCGTATTTCGCCAACCAACTCAATCAACCAGTTGATTTCATCAGCTGCTTCATGGTCACCGCTCACAGCGCTCGGCCAGCGTGCATGGCATAATAATGTGTCCCGCGTGGCGGTTCTCTGCCACAATTCTTCGCTCATGAATGGCATGAAGGGGTGGAGAAGCTTGTAAATGTCGGCAAGAACATAAGCCGCACAAGCTTGAGATTCTTTGCGTGCATCATTATCTTCACCTGAGAACACTGGCTTGAGCAATTCCAGATACCAGTCACAAAAATGGTTCCAGACAAATTTATAAACAGCACTGGCCGCGTCGTTGAAGCGATAATTTTCAATTTTTGTAGTAATTTCCTCAGTGGCAATGGAAAGTTCTGCCAGTATCCATCGACTAATTGTGAGTTTTGCTTCCTGCGGTTCGAATTGCGGGTCAAATTGCACACCATTCATTTCGGCAAAACGTGTCGCATTCCACAATTTGGTACCGAAATTTCGAAACCCTGCAACACGTGCAGGATCAAGTTTAACGTCGCCACCCTGCACTGCCATGTTCGCCAATGTAAACCGCAGCGCGTCTGCGCCATATTGATCAATTAACTCCAGCGGATCAACGACATTGCCCTTGGATTTGGACATTTTGGCACCGTATTTGTCACGCACCAATGCATGAACATAAACGGTGTGGAACGGCTCAATCGGCGTTCCTTTTTCATCTTTCATGAAGTGCAACCCGGCCATCATCATGCGGGCAACCCAGAAGAAAATAATATCAAAGCCGGTAATCAGGACATCGGTTTGATAATAGCGGGATAGTTCTGGTGTTTTTTCCGGCCAACCTAAGGTCGAAAATGGCCAGAGTGCGGAAGAAAACCAGGTGTCAAGAACGTCTGCGTCTCGTTCAATGCTAACAGATTCACCATAGTGGGCATCTGCTGCCAACTGTGCTTCATCTTCGGTTTTCTCAACGAAGATTTCTCCATCCGGTCCATACCATGCCGGGATCTGATGCCCCCACCATAATTGCCGCGATATGCACCAGGGTTGAATATTTTCCATCCAGTTAAAATAGGTATTTTCCCAGTTTTTCGGAACAAAATTTGTTCGTCCTTCGCGCACCGAGGCGATCGCCGGCTTGGCCAGTTCATGGGCATTGACGTACCACTGATCGGTTAAAAACGGTTCTATAGGTACACCGCTTCTGTCTCCGTGTGGCACCATGTGTTTATGAGGCTCCGTTTTTGCCAACAATTCCCTTGTGTCCATCATCTGGACGATCAGGGTTCGGGCTTCAAAACGGTCTTTGCCATGCAGTCGAGACATCGTATCCAACAGCTCATGAGTTGATTCCAACTCCTCCAGGAAATCATTGTTTTCTTTGAGAAATATGTTGCCATCCTGGGTGAGGATGTTAATTCGGCGAAGGTTGGCGCGATTGCCAACATCAAAGTCATTAAAATCATGGGCCGGTGTCATTTTGACAGCACCAGTGCCCTCTTCAGGATCAGGATACTGGTCAGCAACAATCGGCATTTTTCTACCAACCAGAGGCAGTATGACACGTTTTCCAATCAGATCGCGGTAACGCGGGTCATCAGGATGGACAGCAACACCAGTATCCCCCAGCATCGTTTCAGGTCTGGTGGTTGCAACAATCAGATAATCCCTGGTGTCATAACCTGCTGGTTCACCCTGTGAAGGTTTCCAGTCTGACTTGTTACCCTCTTCATCGAGATTAAAAGGGTGCTGATATGATATGCCAGGCTCCAAAGGATATTTAAAATGCCAAAGGTTTCCCTTGGTCTCGATTTGCTCTACTTCCAGATCGGAAATTGCGGTCAGCAATTTCGGATCCCAGTTAACGAGACGTTTATCCTTATAGATCAGTCCCTCCCTGTAGAGAGAAATAAATACTTCCAACACGGCCCGGGACAAGCCCTCATCCATGGTAAAGCGTTCACGTGACCAGTCACATGAAGCACCCAGTCGCCTCAACTGATTGAAAATCAATCCACCTGATTGTTCTTTCCATTGCCAAATTTTTTCTACAAATTTTTCCCGACCGAGCGCATGACGATTGGGCTCCTGGTTTTCTATCAACTGGCGTTCGACCACCATTTGGGTAGCTATGCCCGCATGATCCATACCGGGTTGCCACAACACATCTCTGCCCTGCATCCTGTTAAAACGTACCAAAATGTCCTGCAGTGTATTGTTGAAAGCGTGACCGATATGGAGGGAACCGGTAACATTTGGCGGTGGAATTACAATCGTAAAACTGTCTTCACCCTCAACCCGTCCTGCGCCGGCAGCAAATGCATTTGCATTATCCCACAGTTCCGCAATCACCGGTTCAATGGTTTGTGCATCAAAGGTTTTGGCTAGAGTGCATTCTTGCGAGTCTTTACTCTCAGACATAATCATTCTCAAATAAATAGTCATAGTTGTGAAGTTTGTTGTAAACCCAATGCAACACAACAAGTCAACAGCAAATAGACCGGTGCCGCCTATAGCCTGACAGAGCGTGGGCGCACAAGAACACTTACTTGAGATTTTTTGAAAATCTATTCACCACGTGACACACGTTCAATCTCGTCACGAACAAGCCGCTCGACCATAGAGGGCAAATTATTGTCCAGCCATTCACGCAGCATCGGGCGGATCATTTCCCGCACATTGCTATCCAGGCCTTCAAGCGTCATATTCTTGAGTTGTTCGAATGCGGTGTGAACGGAATCGGTTGTCGTTGGAGACATCAATTCTTTCCTGACTTCGCTCACTGCGCGATCAACTCCTCTCCTCAGGGGGTGACTTCTTCGCTCATCTACGTCACGTCGATCTGTATTATCTGGCGAAATCAGTTTTTCCATTGGCATGTCAACGGATGATGGCGTACTTTCAAACACAGGGATTTCATTCTTTTCCGGCGCCAATTCAGCCACAGAATTTTTTGCTGATCTCTGGATACTGACATGGGATTTGGCATTGACTATGGCAGGATGTAATGAAGCTTCCGTATCAGTACGCTGTTTACCTGCGATGCTATCATTATTGTCCATGGGCGGTTTTGTTTCCACAAATTCCGATATTCCACCGCTACCGGATTGACCAGGCTGAGTATGAACCGCTGGTCTGACCATCGGGTTTGGTTTTTTAGCGAAAACCGGCTCTACCGGACTGGGTGGCTGGTCGCCTGGAGTTGGTCGAGGCTCCTGACGTGGAATTGAATCCATATCCAGGTATTCGCGACGTTCCGAGAATACCGAAGGTTGGGGCGAATGATCTGCCTCTTTATTGGGATTTGCGTGCTGCAACGGCGGGGGTTGTCGAACTCCGGATGATTGAGATGAAGCGCGTGGTTGTTCAACAGTATTGGCCTGTGTACCTGGTCCAGCACTCCGAGAGTTACGTTGCGCGGCGTCCGGTTTTTGCTGGTTTTGTGTCTGAGTGTTGGATTGCTGTGGTTTTATCTGAGTGTTGGATTGCTGTGGTTTTAAAGGTATGCCAGCCTGTTTTGGAAGGGGTTCTTGCGGATTGGCAATACGCGTCGCACCTTTAGACACCTCATCGTTTGGAGCACCGGAGTTATTACCAGAAGCCGATGAAGTCTCGTCTTTGCCTTCTTCAGATATGATTTTCCGAATTGAGGAAAGTATATCTTCCATTGATGGGTCTTCAACTTTTTGCGCCCGCATTTACACTATCCCCTGTAAATTGCCCATTTCAGTACCGAATCAGGCAATTGTAAGCCAAGTGGAACATTAACGTAAAGGCTAGTTTATCTACCTTTTGCTATTTATTTGAGAGGGGTTTTAGTGCAGGACTGCAAAATATCGCTTGAAGACGATCTTAAAACAGCTTTTTGCAGCTGAATTGCAGCCGCCAAACTCCAGCAGACTGT
>JAAENI010000604.1 GCA_024224595.1 Hyphomicrobiales bacterium | reverse complement strand
CTTGCACAAGCACTGTTAGCAAAACTGGATATTGGTCCGATTTTTCGATCATTTTCGTTAAATATTCCCGATATTCGCCTCAAATGATCGAAATATCGACCTCAATTCCAGTTCTGTTCTCAATAATTGCTCAAGTCCGACGGCCTGCTAGACCGCTTCTTGTTTACACGGGATCATTTAGCGTTTGCAGGAATGTCACCAGCGCACTCTCTTGTGCTTGGGTAAAATTGAACTGGCGCGGATTACCTGTTTCATCGTAATTACTGATTTGACAAGGGGGTGAGTAATTAAGTTTTATCTTTCAGGGAACCTCCCAAATTGGGATGATCTTTTATTCCAGTGGAATAATGATCGATAACTTCTTCCAGGGTCTCGAACCTGCCATCGTACATAAAGGGTGCGCGGATTGAAATATCTTGTAATGAAGGTGGTTCAAATTTCCCCAAATCATTATCATTGCCGTTTTTTGCATCAATTCCCTGATCACTGGTGGTGGTTTTGTCCAATCCGTTATTTGAAACCAGCAGGCAGCGAAACAAAGCTTTCTGTGACACAACAACTGATACAACTTGCATCTCCGCTATCGGCGGAATTGAAGAAATACTCTTGCCAAAATTTTGTTCTGCCGAAAACGAGGGAAACGGGTCTTGCGGATTTGAGACCCGGATACGTGCTTTGTCATAAAATGTATTGAACGAAATCAGGGAGCGCAGAAGCAATTTTCTTTCTGATAATGGTCTGATTACCAAATGCTTTTTCAAGTAGATTCAAATAGTGATGCTTTTGCCTAATTCTGGTTAATAGTTCTGTCTTATTGATATCCATTTCTACAGGATTAATAATTGGCATCATGATCTTATCTTCCAGGCTTTTTGCTCTTTCATCCCAAAAATAACGCCCGTTTTGATTGAATGCCGCATTTGTCTATCCCTTTGACCTGCGCGAGATAATCCTACCCTTGAAGCCAATTGAGAACCGGGAAGGGTCATCAAATCCATTATCCTGTTTGTGACAGGAAGAGCATGACACCAAATTATTTTGTGAAAGAGTTTTATCATAAAATAGCACCCGACCAAGTGATTGTATTGCGGTGAATATCCTGTGCTGGCTAAAGAGCCGTCAATAAGTGGGCTATTGAGATGATCGGGGAGTGTTTTTATATTGTAATTAAAGGGTTTTGCGGGCAGTTGGGGCGTTCGATATTTGGTTGTTCGCCCTTCCTTGACACTCGACTTAACTGATCCGCCGCCAGAACTAATATCACAATTGTCAAACGGTAATAATTACGTTTAACAGTTGAAATACCTGCTAGAAGCTTCACCCCGCAACATCTTGCAATGCGCGAATTCGATCTGCCAATGTGGCAGGCTGGTCTTCGCCTGGCGCTTTGGATCCTTTTGGCAATTCAGTATTTTCCTGCCGGGACAAAATTTCGGTGATGGGCGAGTTATCGCCTTCTAGAGAGGCTGTCATGGCGGTAACCTGCGCTGCTAGATCGTTGATACGTTCACGTAAAATGGAATTTTCCCGACGCTCATTTTCCCACTCAGCATCATTGGTACTTGTGACGTCGGTCAATTTTTCAACAAGACTGTCGCGTTCTTTCAAGACTTCCTCAAGTTTCTCTGCCAGGCCGGTTTTCTCTATTTCGAGAGATGACATTGCTTTTTCGACATTCTCATTTGATGCATCGTCAAGCAATGCTTCCATTTGCAGATTTGCCTGAGCCAATTTTGCTGAGAGTTCAACATTCAAAGATTGCTGTTCGACCAGTTGAGAAGTCAGATCTGAGTTTTCTGATCCATCATCATCCATTGATTTACGCAACCTTAACAGCTCGCGCTCATTTCTTTCCAGCCGCTCGTTGCTTTGGGTCAGTTGGTGTGTCGCATTTTCCAGCTTTTTCTTATTTTCTGTTATTTCCGTATTGAGGAGTGCATTCATTTTAGACATGGCAATCTTCTCCTCATTGGCAATTGAAGATTGTTCGCGGGTCAAATCAAAATCTTCAAGTTTATCTGACATATTCTCAAGTTGGGTTTGTTTGGCTACCAACTCAATTTTGTGACCATCAGCTTCTGTCTGTGCTTTTTCCAGACGTTGGCGAAGATTCTCAAAGTCAAATGCCTGTTCATCAACATTCTTATGGTTTTTTTTCAAACCACGAGTTGCTTTTGCAAGTTGCTCTTCGCGTTGCTGCAATTGTACTCGCAGCTCGCCGGATTTGGTTTGCAGTTCTTCGATAACCTGGAGTTTTTCGCCATGTTCTTCGGCCAACTGGGCAATACTGTCGCGTTTTCGATTAATCTCAATTATTTGGGTGGCGGCTTTCTCTCGCAGATCGTCGACACTAATCTCCAGGCGGCGAGTGCTCATGGCAAATTCGGCACGCATTTGATCTTTGTCAGCCTGAATTTCATTCAAAGTGAGCGGAACAGAGCGTTCAATACGTTTCTTCGTCAGTGATACAGCCCGCTGCCAGACCATCGGAGAAACCATTAACGCCAGCAATGCTGCTGTCAAAAACCCCAGTAAAAAATAAAGAATGCTTTCTAGCACGATGACACTCACTTACAATTATTTGGCCCAGGCATTTAACATTGAACATAATTCCCAATATTCAATTGCTGGGTCGCGTGGAAACTGGATATGAAATAATGGCACAAAAACATGGTCAACGTCCATTTAAAGAGTTTGTTAGGGTTAAATTTTCTTGTTTGCACGGGTATTTTAACCTTATTGTATAATCTTGAACAGACCTTTAACAATTAAAATGGATTAATGCGTGGAGTACTGCGAATCTTTAGATAACCAATATTTACACCAAGCCGTGCGCCAATACCGGTTCTTATCGGAATCAGATTTATACCGCTGTTGGTTAAAACGGTAACGCCTACTCCACCGATCAAAAATGCCGAACCGGTAACACCGAAATACCGACGATAAATGGTATCGACCGATGGCAGGTTGTAAACCAAAATCATTGTGCGATTGCCGTCAGCACCATAATCCCATCCAATTGACGGACCTTGCCAAAATAATTTGTGATCTCCGGCATTCTTGGTATAAAGCACGCCCTCGCCGTAACGCAGGCCGCCAATAAAGGCGCCACTGGCCTCCTCGCCCAGGATATAACCATTAGGTTGGCCGCGTTTGGCAAATACACGTTCCACTGCAACTGCCAGATGTCCAGAAGTAGTTTGAAAAAAATTGTGTCCGGCGTCAATGACTTCCTGAATGGTGTATCGGTCTGAGCTTTGAGCCCTGGCATTTCCCGCAGATGCGATAACTACAAAAAATAATGCCAAAAATGGCAATAACTGAAGCATAACTGGAATCATGCCTGGCAATTTGATTTGTTGGTTGGTTTGAAAAAGAATTCGCATTCTCGGATTCTCCGAATGATTATAGATTTGATGTCAAATGGCATCGAAGTTCAATATTTTGATTCTGCTGCGTTGTTAGGCTCAATTTATGGCGAAGTTATATCCACCGCCATATCGTGTCCAAAAATTAGATTTGTGATAACCATATGGGGTTAAATCTTTTTACAGAAGATGAACAGAATGAGAGATGTTATGCAGCTTTTCAATTTATTCTGGATTGTGTATCCAGAATAGCAGGGAATTGAATGGCTGATTCGGCCTGTTTGGGCCATTGGTCAGCGTCAATCATTGTTGAAACTGGGGTATTACGGTGAACCAGGTGATTAAAATTGGAACTATTAAGGTGATTCCAGCTATTATTTTCTCATCTGGAACTGGCTTTTGTCAGCGAACGCACTCTTAATTCTTATAAACTCTTGTACGTAAATATCGAGGATAATTTGATGAATGAACTACCGCAACTGAATGGAATGGATCTGGCAGCCCTGTTGTGCAGCCGGGTATGTCATGACGTTATTTCTCCCGTTGGAGCAATTGCCAATGGGCTGGAGCTGCTGGATGACGATGATAGTGATGAAGAAACCAAACTGATTGCCATGGAGTTGATCCGCTCTTCGGCCAAAAACGCCTCAGCAAAACTACAATTTTGCCGAATTGCTTTCGGTGCAGCCGGTTCTGCTGGTGCAGACATTGATACAGGTGATGCTGAAAATGTCGCGCATGCGTATTTTGGTACAGAAAAAAGGACAGAGCTTGAATGGCAGGGAGAGCGGGCATTTGTGCCAAAAAACAAAGTAAAATTGCTGCTAAACCTTCTGCTGGTATCTCTGGGTGCAATCCCTCGCGGCGGTATTGTCAAAGTTGAGATGAGCGACCCCAACGGCACACCCTCTTTTGTTGTTACCTGCACAGGAAAGAAAGCCAGAGTACCTCCCGTGTTTCTAGATTTGCTCAATGGTACATTTATGGAGCAACTTGATGCCCATGCCATCCAACCGGTCTACACATTGCGCCTGGCGCAAGAGTGTAACATGGATATTTCTGCAGTTTTGCAGGAGGAAAGTGTAGTATTTTCGGTGCAAAACACTTGAGGAGTTTCCATTCGTGTGGTGGTAAAATTGATTGGATATCAGGATTACCTTCATAAATGAGTGCAGGCTCTCAACCTGATACAGTGCAGGGCGTGTAGTGACAGAAATTACCTGTCGCCCACGCAAACCCAATTTTCGCGTTCTGGGGTGATTGTGACAGGTATTTGATATGCTTGCATGTTTTAAAGTGCCGGGAACAATGAGAAGCAATACGGGCCATAGAGAAGAATACCGGACTTGAGAAATTAGCTACTAATTTCGGTTACTGCCATCTATGGACGCCCCTTTGATTGCAAGGTTTTTTTGAAGTTTTTGGCATCATCCCTTCATTTATCATCGCGGTGGGAGGCCAGCAAATATTGAAAAGCTTCTGTAATAGATCCGTGAATTAGAAAATGAAGCCCGATCCATGCACCACAAAAAATACCAATAAGAGCGATTGGAGCTGAGATCGCCAGTGTTGAAAATGCTGATACACCCTGACCTATCGTACAGCCCAGTGCGGTCACGCCACCAATTCCCATCAGCATGCCGCCGACCAACTGCCGTTTCAATTCGCGCGGATCATCACAGCCCTCCCATCTAAAGTAACCCTGAGCCATTGATGTTATGGCTGCTCCAATCACCACTCCAAAAGTAGCGCCAATTCCAAATTTGAGGGAAGCACCACTCATCGTCATCACATACATGATCGTTTCTCCAAGTGGTGCAGAGAAAGTTAATGACTCAAGCCGGTAGGGCTCAAATTCGTCAAAGGCAAACACACCTGTCGATATCCAACCCCAGACAATCATTAATCCCATCAAAACTGAAGCCAAAACTCTCTTGGGTTGTTGGCGAAACCTGAGGGTTTTAAGAGCAAACAGTGCTAGTCCAACGGCGACCAAATAGGCGATGATATTGGGAGATATGGAAAAATAATTTCCGGCAATGTGGGCGATACCAGTAAAATTTCTATCGGTGTTCTGTTCTGGAAACAGCCCTATACGCAAATATGCAGTGACTCCGGATAAAGTTGCATAGGCAAATATCCCCATGACCAGAAAAGTAATTATTGATTTAAGATCGCCGCCGCCGATGCGCACCAAGGCGCCAAACCCACAGGTGCCAACCAGTGACATTCCAAGTCCAAATACCACACTGCCGATTGCCACTGCTGCAAGGGAGGTGGATGAGGTCAAATATATACTCTGGGTAATATCAATCAGGCCAAGATGGTCGATAACAAATGTACCAAACATCGCCACGCCAATGATTAAAGTCCACATGCGAATCCGGTCATAATTACTACCGAAAATGGCATCCTCAATGGCGCCAAGCGTGCAAAAATTGCCCCATCGGGCGGCAAAGCCCATGCCTAAACCGGCAATCAGCCCGCCAATCGCGGCAATTGTTCCTGGCGACAGCTCTTCCATTTGCCTCCATCCAACCGAAATACCTATCTTTGAAATTCATTCATTATATTTGATGGACAGTAGGACAGGCAAGTCGGAAAAAAGCAACTTATTTCCGGACCAATAAATATGAATTATGGCAAAGGATATCAAATCAAATTTATTAACCGGCGGCTTATCTGTAGCTGGTCAGCACTATAACGCTGGGGAGTGAAATCAATGGCCCGACAAACTAAACAAGGTAAAATTAACACCACAGACTACTACTCAGACAGGCTCCTGGCTAACCAAATCAGCAAAACAGTTCATATACCAGTTTGATTGTTTTTCTCACCCGTTCATCGGCAAGAGAATAATAAATCGTTTTGCCCTCACGCCGGGTTGATACAAGACCTTCAAGTCGCAGGCGAGCCAGTTGCTGAGAAACGGCAGCCTGTCTGGCAGACAGCATTTCTTCCAATTCGGCAACAGAACATTCTTTTTCTGCCAGGCGACACAAGATGACCAACCGACCTTCATGGGCGAGAGCCTTGAGGAAATCCGTTGCCTCTTTGGCGCTTTCCATCATACCATCCATGTCACGGGATGAGGAAGTTTCGGATTCAAGAGTCTGTAATTCACTCAATGTAGATTACCGTTCTTTTAGGTTGGCCACGAACTATGATTTCGAAAGCTGTCTGGGATATATTGTCGCTTTTTGTTAGACTTGTTTAGTTATTTAGCTGATTTAGGGAGTTTTTCCAACATTTCACTTAATAAAAACCAGAAAAATTCATCACCCGGATATCCGTGTAGTCTGGCAACTTCCTGGCCTTTATCCCATAAAACAAATGTTGGGGTAAAAACAGCGGTGCGCAAACCTGCAAATTCAACTGGAATCTGATCATGAATATCAATGCGGCGCAAGGGTGCTCTGAGGCCTTCTGAAGTTTTGTGATAGATGCCGCCAATCTCATCGTTCCATCGCTCACACCAGGAGCAATATTCCTGTTCAAACATTAGTAATTCTGCTGCTTTGGGTGTCGCAGTAGAAAAAAATGTCAGTGCAAAAGCCACTAATAAACAATACTGAAAGGAAGAGTATTTCATGAATTGCCAAACTCATTGCAAATGCAGAGTAATGATTGCAGTATTAAATATGATTTTTTGAATATAACGAATATGGAAGAAAACCGCAATGGAATTTGATGCCAGTTACGCAGGTTCCTTTGTTGCCGGGATTGTCTCCTTCCTGTCGCCTTGCGTATTGCCTCTCGTGCCCCCTTACCTTGCTTATATGGCCGGTGTATCTTTGGGGGAGATGACGGACCAGGAACGGCCGGCGGCAATGTCAAAAAGGGTTGTCCTGACTTCAATCATTTTTGTTCTTGGGTTTGCCACCGTATTTGTCGCTTTGGGTGCCAGTTTTTCATTTATCGGTTCATATGTAACAGCCCATTACCAAACCCTGAGCATAATTGCCGGATTAGTAATCATCGGTTTTGGTCTGCATTTTCTCGGCATATTTAAGGTCGGTTTTTTGTATCGTGAGGCCCGTTTTCAAGTGGCAAACAAACAATTGGGACTGATTGGTGCCTATTTGATGGGGCTTGCATTTGCTTTTGGCTGGACGCCATGTGTCGGGCCGGTTTTAACGGCAATACTATTTGTCGCCGGCAATGAAGCTGACGCCACAAGGGGTGCATTATTGCTTTTGGCTTATGCGCTTGGCATTGGAATTCCCTTTATTGTTGCGGCGGTATTTGCCAGTCAATTCATGCGTTTTATGGGCAGATTCCGTGCGCATATGGGTAAAGTGGAAAAAGTGATGGGTGTTATGCTGATCGGCACCGGAATACTGTTTCTGACCGGTGGAATGCAGACAATTTCCTTTTTCCTGCTTGAAAAACTGCCCGGGATCGCTGGAAACGGATAGGAAGTATGACGACTCACATCATCCAAAATTCGTGAATAATCTGATCCAACATGACGCTGAGATGGCCGGGGGACTTGCTGCCTTGCAGTCAGCAGTGGACGCTTCCGGTGACGCCAATCCCTTCGCGCCGGTACGATACCGTCCGCCGGGTGCAGGCAGGAGGTAATTTCGTACTATGTATATGCGAAGGAGCAAAGAACAGCATCTATTCCGGTATCTACGATCTATTCCATGTCGAGGCTGGCAGGATTGTTGAACACTGGAATATCATTGAGGCGATCCCGCTACACGGTGAGTGGAAAAACAATAACCGCGAGTTCTGAGGGAATTCAGAACTCAAACCCTGTTGTGTATTCTTGAACAGACTCTTACGATCTGGATATTTTATATCGCCACAGTTGGAGAGAGTTATAATGACCACGAAACCTGCAAAATACGGAAGTTTAATTTTTTTTGGTTCCAAAACATAATCCGATGTTCTAGGCTGGGTTTAACGTAAAATCAAAATGCAGACAGTTGTGTCGAATATTGTACTGATCTGCTTAAGGGCAAGATTGTGAATAAACCTCCAAATGACGGAAATCCGTCAATGGCAGGGGGCTTTCATTTTTCGGAACGGCGCAGAAAGCAAAAACGGGGTCAGAATAGACGCATTTCAAAATCCGATGCGTTGGAAAACCCGGAAAACAGGCTGGAAGAAGATATGGTCCCAACCAGGGCTAACCCTGGTAATCAACGTCGTGATGATTTGGTAACCGTCGGGCATGAACCTGATAGATCAAATTTCAGTGGGTCAAAATCGCGACGTAGTGGTCGTTTTGGTAAACATAATCAATCAACAGCATCTGGCAATGGCAGTGTTGATGAGAATGCCGGCACCAATAGTGGGACTTCTCCAGATACAAACGGTTTTGGTTTTGATTCCAGACTAGATAATAAGAATGCCCATAAATTTAATAATAGAATTAGCCGGAGGCCCGGAAGACGCAGAAACAGGGTCGAAAAAAAAATAATTTTTCCACCCAAGCCAAATCGTCAACATCCGGGTTTGGAGAAAAAACATCCAACACACAGGAAAGTGTCGGCTCACAAAAAGAGCCGTTCAAGGTTTGATCGAAGATCAAACCGGGCCCAGGCAAAGGAAGCCGGACCGTTGTATGCTGCACTGGATTTAGGAACAAACAATTGCCGACTTTTGGTCGCATTACCACAGCAATCAGGACGATTTCGTGTTGTTGACGCTTTCTCTCGTATAGTGCGCCTTGGAAAAGGTATGGAACATTCAGGCCGTCTTGATGAAAAAGCCATGGACCGGGCGGTTGAAGCACTGGCTGAATGTGCGCGAAAGCTCAAGAATAACAATATTTTGAAAACAAGACTGATTGCTACCGAAGCTTGCCGCAGAGCTGTAAACGGAGAAGTTTTTCTTTCCCGGGTGCTCAGTGAGACTGGTTTAGAGCTAGAGATTGTCGACCGTGAAACAGAAGCATATCTTGCAGCTGAAGGATGTGGAGCACTGGTTGACAAAAAGGCGGATGGTGCTGTTTTATTTGATATAGGCGGTGGATCTTCAGAATTGATATTGCTGGATCGACGTGGTCGCCGCCACAAAAAAATCGCTGAACAAATAGCTTCCTGGACATCATTGTCGGTTGGTGTTGTAACCCTGTCTGAACGCCATTGCGGCAAAGATGTATCTCATGCGATGTTTGATGCCATGGTTGAAGACGTTGAAAACCATCTGAGCCGATTTGAAGGACGTGAACGTCTCAATGCTCTTTGGAGTAATGGTCGTGTTCATTTGCTTGGTACATCAGGTACGGTCACAACTTTGGCTGGAGTGCATTTGAAACTGCCCAGATATGATCGGCGTCAGGTTGATGGTATCTGGCTCACCGATCAACAGGTTGACAAGACAATTGAACAATTGCTCAACATGGATTATCACCAGCGTGCAGCTAATCCATGTATTGGTTCAGAACGCGCTGATCTGGTTCTGGCTGGATGCGCAATTCTTCAGGCGATCCGAAAAACCTGGCCATCGCCGCGATTGCGGGTTGCGGACAGGGGATTGCGTGAAGGAATTCTGACGCAAATGATGAATCAGGACGGTGCATGGGTTATACCTAAAAAGGGCCGGAAATATTCCGGTAAACGTTCTAAACACAAATTTTCCTGAAACTTTTGCAGAGTTTGAAACAAGAAATTCCGTCAGGCAGAATATCAAGTGATGAGTGAAAAAAGCGGGAAAAAAGGTGGTGCGAAAAACGCAACGGGCAAGGCTCCCAAAAAAACCAATGTGCGCACCTTGCACACCAAAGTTAAAACTGCGCGCGGGCGAAAATTATCATCAACATTGTGGTTGGAACGCCAGCTGAATGATCCCTATGTGCAACGGGCCAAAGCTGAAGGATACGCATCAAGAGCCGCCTATAAGCTGATCGAGATTGATGAACGCTATTCGTTGCTGGCACCGGGAAAAAGAGTGATTGATCTGGGCGCAGCTCCTGGAGGCTGGTGTCAGGTTTTGGTGCAAAAGACCGGGTCTACAGGCGAAGATATCAGGGTTGTGGGTATTGATTATCTGGAAATGGATCATATTCCGGGTGCGACGATATTGCAGAAAGATTTTCTTGATGATGATGCACCAGATTTGTTGATCGAGGGTTTGGGTGGACATAAACCTGATCTGGTGCTGTCGGATATGGCCGCCCCTACAACAGGACATAAACGCACAGATCATCTGCGCACGATGTATCTTGTAGAAGTAGCGTTGGATTTTGCACTTGGTGTGTTGAAACCTGGCGGGCATTTCCTGTCAAAAACCTTTCAAGGTGGAACCGAGGCAAACCTGCTCAATCAACTCAAAAAGAATTTTAAATCGGTTCATCACGTCAAGCCACCTGCATCCAGAGCAGGCTCGGTTGAATTATATTTGCTGGCGATGGGATTTCGCGGGAATTCTGATAAGGTGAGATAGATTTGATTTGAAATGACTTTGTCTGCATTAATTTATTTGTATCAGTTTCGATGTTATCTGACACCGCCCTCCATTCCATAGACCGCTTCCGTGTAAACAAGAAACGGTCTAGTTGTAAATTAAGGGCGGCGCACTCTTGCAAGAGAGGGTGACTATCCGTTTTGATGGTGGTGTGAGCCAACCACAAAACGCCAGACTTCAAACATCAAAAAGGTATTATACTCAATAAATTCTCATTGGGTGTGATACCGATTAGCCATCCGATTTTTCAGGTTGTTTATCTTCTTCTTTTGTCGCGTCTTTATTCATCCCGGCATCATAATCAGGAGAGAATTGCAGCAGGTAGACAAGGATGTTTTCGATGTCTTCAGGTTTCTTGAGGCCTGCGAAAGTCATTTTTGTTTTTTTGATCATCGCTTTGGGTTTGGTCAGATATTTAGTTAAAGTTGCCTCGTTCCAAACAAGACCTTCTTCACCGGCCTTTTTCATGTTTTTTGAATATTTTTTCTTGAACTTTTCATTTGTACCAGCTGTTGCGCCATATATGTTGTTCAGAACAGGGCCAACCTTCTTTTTGGCTTTTTCCCCGACCATGTGACAGGATTTGCATTTTTTGAATACCTTTTTGCCTTTTTTGATGTCACCGCCTGCAAAGGCTGAAGTGGTGGCTGCCAAAGCTATGGTGCCAGCGATCAAGGATAATTTAATTTTGTCAATCATAAAACAGTTCCAACTATTACTTGGGTTTGCAGTTGTTTTCGAAGATAGCAAATTCTGCACCAGCTTCAACCGTAAAAACGGTGACTGCGCCAATGTGCGCAGGCTAGTAGGGCGAATATACTTATATTGAGGGTCGGGATTTTGCAGATTTATTCATGAAAAGGCAATTGCCTGTGGAATATTGCAAGATTTCTTGTCTTTAAACGGTGCCTTCTGAAATAATGAAATACAGAATAATAACGGGAACGTCCACCGCTGCAGGGACTGTGACATAATTTGGCTAAACTTTATTTCAGCTATTCGGCAATGAATGCAGGAAAATCCACTGCATTGCTACAGGCTTCACACAATTATCGTGAACGCGGCATGAATACGCTGATTTTGACATCCGCCTTTGATGATCGGACCAAAGTAGGCGAGGTTGCCTCGCGTATTGGCCTCAGGGAGGATGCAGACCTGTTTTCGCCTGGTATGAACCTGTTGAAATTTATTGAACAGCGTTCGCATATCAGGAAAATTGCCTGTGTGTTGATAGATGAAGCTCAATTCTTAAGTGAAGATCAGGTGTGGCAATTGTCCAGGGTTGCTGATGAACTCGGTATTCCGGTGATGTGTTATGGATTGCGAACTGATTTTCAGGCAAAACTGTTTCCGGGCAGCGCTACATTGCTGGCTATAGCTGATCAAATGCGAGAAATACGCACCATTTGCTGGTGTGGTTCAAAAGCGATAATGGTATTGCGCCTGGATGGTAACGGAGTACCTGTGGCTGAAGGGGAACAAGTCGATATTGGCGGCAACGACAAGTATATTTCAGTATGCCGAAGTCACTGGCGTGCACTTGATCTGGGACCTCATGATAAAACGCAATCCGAGTTGCCACTGGCAGATATCAAGTTGGAAACCACGTTGGAAAATTCGTCGCCGGGTTAGTGAAATGGATTACCTACGGTATGCGTTGAAGTGCGGGTGTCTCAATCGATTTGTGGATTGCGTTCGCTTGAAGGGGTTTTTGCAAACAGATTTTTGTAACATCGGGTAAAATGGGACTGAGAAGAAAAGCCAGTTGCAATTGAAATTTGAAGCAATGTCATGCCGGTGTACAAGATCAGGTGGCGGGCCTTATCGAGGCGGGTATCCAGATAGTAACGATGCAGGGATTTTTGCCGGTATTTGGAAAACAGCCGCTCGAGTTGGCGGGTCGAAATTCCCACCTGCCGGGATATTTCCTTTGATGATAGAATTTCTTCGGTGTTTGAAAGCATGAGTTGCATGGCTTTTGCCAAGCGAGGTGAGCGGCGTTGGACCAGTTGTATTTCTGCATTTCTCTGACTTTGCGAAGGTAGTCTTACATGGTCGTAAATAAACTGTTCGGCAATTGCTGATGCAAAAAACTCACCATTGGTTTGGGATATCCAATTGAGCATCATATCGAGAGAAGCAATACCACCCGCGGCAGTAATTCGCTTGCGATCGAGTTCATATATTCCTCCCGTTAGAATTGCGTCGGGATGGTTTTCACGAAAACTCAAATCGTTCTCCCAGTGAATTGTGCATCGATAACCATCAAGCAGCCCGGCATTTGCCAGAATTTCAGATCCGGTGCTAATTGCGCCTATTGTGCAACCTTTTCTGGCCTGTTTACGGATCCAGTCTAATCGTTTACGCGATTTGAAATCATCCTGGTTGACAATTCCGGCGCAAATAATAACCAGATCAAATTTTACATCAACTTCATCCATGGAACAGTCAGGAGTGATCGAAACGCCATTGCCTGCATCCAAAATTTTTCCATCCCCGGTTATAATCGTCCAATTGTAAAGCGGTTTTCCTGATATTCGATTAGCAGAGTGGAGGGGGTCTACCGCTGCGCTAAAATTCATTAATGCAAATCCCGGTACCAAAAGGAAGCCGATTTCCTGGGTTCGGGTCTGTGTTGGCTGATGAATAATTCTATCTGGCTTCATGGTGTTCCAATTGCCCGCATTTATATTCGGTAGGGATTGATGCCCACATTATACTCTTATGCAAATAAGTGTCGTAATAAATCAAATGGTATTTTTTCATTCACCCATCATTACTGCAGTTTTCTAAATGTTTCGAAGGCGAATTTAATGAGATCTCAAGCACGGGTGGCGGTCATTGGCGGGGGCGTCGTTGGTTGTTCGGTGTTGTATCACCTGACGAAATTAGGCTGGAGTGATGTTGTTTTACTCGAGCGTGATGAATTGACATCCGGGTCTACCTGGCATGCAGCCGGTGGCATGCATACCATTAATGGTGATCCTAATGTGGCAAAGCTTCAGCAGTACACCATTAATTTGTATAAGGAAATTGCTGACTTGTCAGGACAGGACGCCGGTGTTCACATCACAGGTGGAGTTATGCTCGCAGCCAGCGAAGCACGTCTTGACTGGTTAAAAAGCCTTGCTTCAAAGGGTGCTTACCTGGGGATTGAGGCCGATATCATTTCGTCGCAAGAAGCGAAGGAACTGATGCCGTTGATTGATCCCTCAAAGTTTGCCGGCGCCATGCGTACTCATGTCGATGGCCATCTCGATCCATCAGGAGTTACCCATGCCTATGCCAAAGCTGCGCGCAAACTGGGTGCAGATGTTGAACGGTTCACAAAAGTTGAAGATCTTGTTCAAAATCAAGATGGCTCATGGCGGGTAATTACCAATAAGGGTGAAATTACTGCTGAACATGTCGTCAATGCCGGTGGATTATGGGCACGTGAAGTTGGTCGAATGGTTGGTCTGGAATTACCATTATTGGCAATGGAGCACATGTATCTGATCACCGAGGATATGCCGGAGGTTGCGGAGTGGAACAAGAAAACCGGTAAGGAAATTATTCACGCTGTGGATTTTGATGGTGAGTTGTACCTGCGTCAGGAACGTGGAGGCATGCTGATGGGTACCTATGAGCAGGCCTGTAAACCCTGGTCGCCAGACCATACGCCATGGGATTTTGGCCATGAATTGCTGGAACCAGATATTGAACGCATTGCGCCATCTCTTGAGGTCGGATTTGAACATTTCCCTGCTTTCAAAAACGCAGGTATCAAGCAGATTATCAACGGACCATTTACCTTTGCGCCTGATGGCAATCCGCTGGTTGGCCCGGTGCGAGGGCTGCAGAATTACTGGTGCGCCTGCGCGGTAATGGCTGGGTTCTCCCAAGGTGGTGGTGTTGGTTTGGCGCTTTCCAACTGGATTGTTGAGGGTGATCCGGGCATGGATATCTGGGCAATGGATATCGCACGTTACGGAAAATGGGCAACGCCGCAATATACCAGCATCAAAGTACAGGAGAATTACAAACGCCGGTTTTCGATCCGCTTTCCCAATGAAACGCTGCCCGCCGCACGTCCACTGAAAACAACTCCGATTTATGACCGACTAAAGGCAGCCGGAGCGCAATTTGGTGATTCATGGGGGCTGGAAACAGCCTTGTGGTTTGCACCTGAAGGTGAGAAAGATGAGTTTTCCTGGTATCGATCAACAGATTTCGAACATGTAGGCAATGAAGTTCGTGCTGTTCGTAAAAGTGTCGGAATGTTCGAGATCTCTGGTTTTGCCAATTATACAGTTTGCGGCAGATCGGCTAAAGGCTGGCTTGACAAGATGTTGGCCTGCAACATTCCTAACCCGGGTCGCATGGTGCTGGCTCCTATGTTGAAGGAGGATGGTAAGATTATTGGCGATTTTACCCTCGCAAATATCAGCGATCAGAAACAGGATAAAGACGAGTTTTTCATCAGTGGATCGGGTGTGGCTGAAGACTATCATATGCGATGGTTTGAAAAGCATCTGCCAGATGATGGCAGTGTTTCGATTACTGCTCATGGTGCAAATTTAACCGGACTTTCCATTGCCGGTCCAAATGCACGAAAGGTTCTGGCGGCGGTTACCCGATATGATGTCAGCGCGGAAAATTTCAAATTTATGGCCATTGCGGAGATGAATATCGGGCTTGCCCCTGCACTTGTGGGACGTATCAGTTTTACCGGAGATTTGGGTTATGAGATTTGGTGTAAACCTGAATATCTTACTCATATCTTTGATCAACTGATGTTAGCCGGCAAAGACTATGATATTGGCTTGTTTGGCTCGCGGGCGCTCAATTCACTGAGACTGGAAAAAAGTTACGGCAGTTGGGGCAGTGAATACCGCCCGATCTACACACCGATAGAGTGTGGGCTGGATCGATTTGTCAAAAACAACAAGGATGAGGATTTTG
>JAAENI010000603.1 GCA_024224595.1 Hyphomicrobiales bacterium | reverse complement strand
GAGAACAGAACTGGAATTGAGGTCGATATTTCGATCATTTGAGGCGAATATCGGGAATATTTAACGAAAATGAGCGAAAAATCGGACCAATATCCAGTTTTGTTAACAGTGATTGTGCAAGTCCGACAGACTGCTAGCAGACGATGGCTAAGCACTAAAAATTCCCCATCCTATCCCACATGAACATTACCATCATTAATTTCATGTGATTTTTGGGCCATCAAACGCTTTCGATACTGAGCTTGCACCACATCGACGGCCAGCATAACAATCAGGACAAAATAGAAGGTGGTCTTCGACATCGGTTCAACCGGAAAGCCTGCAAGTTTGATGTGGGCAAGGTGCCCTCCTTCCGACACCAGCATGATGCCGACAATAAACAGTACAAACAAACCCAACACCTCATACATCCTGTTTTGCTTGAGAAATTCCGCCACCCGTTCGGCCAGAACAATCATCATGATGCCGGAGATGACGATTGCCGTTGCCATGACCAGGAACACTTTGGTAAGCGCCATCGCCGACAAAATTGAGTCAAAAGAAAACACCAGATTCATGATTACAATCCAGGTGATGATACTGGTCACCGATTTCTTTCCACTTCCCTCACTGTCTTCCACATTGTGGACAGCAAGCATGTGCATGATCTCCTTCATCGCGGTATAAATAATGAAGATCCCGCCAAACAGAACAATCAGGGAATGACCATTAAAATCACCTTCAGCAATCCCCGGGAAATCAAGCGCGAACAAAGAATCCTGAAAATACTGAATGGCATTGACCAAAACGAACAACAGGCCAATGCGCAAAATAATTGCCAGGCCAATGCCCAGCTGACGCACCATTTTCTGTTTGTCTGCCGGTGCCCGTTTGGACTCAATCGAGATATAAAGCAGATTATCAAAACCCAAAACAGCCTGCAGCATGATCAGCATAAAAAGGGTAAACAGGTTATCCAGCGAAAATAATGATTCCATGTGAACCGGGGCCTCCAAATTTTCGAATCCAGGTTTCAATGCAATAGCAAAATTCGAGATCAACGCAAAGCCATTGAAGTTGTACGACCCACAACCAGTATTGGCGGGCAATCATTGTTTTTGCAAATTCACCAGCGCAACAGCAGCACTGGCAACAGCCAATCCCGCCAATTGAATGTAGGACAGCGACTCATCAAACATAATATTTGCAACCAGCACGGTAAAACCCGGCACCAGGAAAAACAAAGCGGATGTACGCGCCACACTGTCTCTGCTGATCAAAAACATCAGCAGCCCAACTGCCCCCAGTGACAACACAAATATCAGCCAGAACATGGCGAATAAAAATTCACCATTCAGTTCGACCTGCATTGTTTCGGTGGTGTAGGCGAGCAAACCAGTCACGACAGTTGCGCCCAAATATTGAGCGATCAAACCAGCCAAAAAATCAGTACCGGCAGCAAAGTGTTTTTGATAAACCGTACTCAGTGAGATGCCAATCAACGCAATTGCGCTGGCAATCAGACTTGACGTCGGCAGATCCAAGCCTCTCTCACTAATACCGCCGCTAGCGTTGGGAAAGAGCACCAGACCCACCCCGAACAAACCAAGGACAAACAAGCCAAAGGTTTTTGGAGAGGTTTTCTCGCCAAAGATTATTGTTGCCAACAACAAGGTAAGTATGGGTTGCAAACTGACGATAAGGGCGGAAATACCGGCAGGCATACCCCTGTCAATGGCGAAAAACACCCCTCCCAAATAACCGCCGTGCAACAATATTCCCACCACTGCACTGTGTGCAAAAAATTTTGCATTTGGCCACTTCTTGACCACAAAAAAAGAGATTGGAGCCAGTAGCAGCAGCACGATTGAAAATCGCCAGAACAAAAACGAAAATGGTTCCGCATAGGGCAAACCCAATCGCGCACCAATGAAGCCGGTCGACCATAAAAGCACAAAGATGCCCGGTGCTGACCAGAGCAGAAATTGCTGCATCATCTACTCCGACTGAATTTCTTTTAGCAAAATCAACAGCGCTGCATCATCGACCTGATCGCCTTCATCGATATGAACGCTCTCTATCTCACCGTCCCGTGGTGCCACCAGAGAATGCTCCATTTTCATGGCTTCCAAAATAACCAGCACCTGACCTTCAACCACATGTTCCCCAATGCCCACTTTTACTGATTTTGCCAAACCTGGCATTGGTGCCCTGATCAGACTTGCATTGGCAACTTCGGTGTTATCAGCTTCCAGTGGATCAATCAGCTTGTAGGTAAAAGCCCGTGCATTACCAATCACTGTGATTCCATCATCCGTTTCAACGCAGGCAACGGTAAAATTACCCTGGCTCCATTCAACCTTTATCTTTTGAGAAAAATCATCGTCGGAAAATTCAGGTTTAAGCTGGAGTGCAATGCTGTCATTTTCAATTTCGACTTCATAGCGATCTTCACCAATCACACGCACAGCACAAAAATGATTCTGTTCGAGGTGGATTAGATCAATATAGAAGTTTCCGGTACCCCAGGCACGCCAGCCATCAAATTCACTGCCAAAACTGGCACGCTCGTTCTCGAGTCTTTGCAGGAACAACATTACCGCACCCACAGCGATATCAATGGATTTCGCTTCACCACAGGATATCAATGAATCCAGCCGTCGATTGATCAAACCGGTATCAACATGACTTTTACTAAAATCCTCATCATGACAAAGAGCGGCGAGGAAACCAACATTGGTAGTCACGCCGGCAATATAGGTTTGATCAAGGGCGGCGCGCATATTGGCTAAAGCCTGGTGACGATCTTCACCATGGGTGATCACTTTACCGATCATCGGATCATAATACGGGCTGATCTCACCGCCTTCACTGACCCCGCAATCAATACGAGCGAAATCATCCGGCATTTCGAAATAGTTCAAACGTCCTATACTCGGCAAAAATCCCTTAGCGGCATCCTCAGCGTAAATTCGTGCTTCAAATGCCCAACCATTAATCGACAAATCTTCTTGAGAAAACGGTAGGGGTTCATCATAGGCGACCTTCAACTGTAGTTCTACAAGATCAAGACCGGTAATCATTTCGGTTACCGGATGCTCGACCTGCAACCGCGTGTTCATCTCCATAAACCAAAACCGGTCCGGTTGCAGTCCTTCGCTACCATCAACGATAAACTCCACGGTTCCAGCACCACTATAATCAACAGATTTTGCTGCCTTTACCGCTGCTTCACCCATGGCTGAACGCATCTCTTCGCTCATCCCTGGAGCAGGAGCTTCTTCAATCACCTTCTGGTGACGTCTTTGCAGCGAACAGTCACGTTCAAACATGTGAACAACATTGCCGTGATTATCGCCAAAAACCTGAATTTCGATATGTCGCGGCGATGAAATGAATTTTTCGATCAATACATGTCCATCGCCAAAACTGGCCTTGCCTTCGCTAACCGCTCCTTCCAGCGCGCCTACAAATTCCGATGAGTTTTGCACCAGACGCATGCCTTTACCACCGCCACCCGAACGTGCTTTGATTAATACAGGATAGCCAATTTTTTTGGCCTCAACGGCTAAAAACTGAGCATCCTGAATATCCCTGTGATAACCCGGCACCACCGGCACACCGGAGCGCTCCATCAAATTTTTTGCTGCATCCTTCAAACCCATAGCCCGGATGGCGTCAGCCGAAGGTCCAATGAATACCAGCCCGGCGGCAAGGACAGCCTCAACAAAATCAGGATTTTCCGACAAAAACCCATAGCCTGGATGAATAGCCTCGGCCCCTGTTCGTTTGGCCGCATCTACAATCTTATCACCACAAAGATAACTTTCCAACGCTGCCGCGGGACCGATATTAATCGCCTCATCGGCTTCCAAAACATGAAGAGCTTCAGCATCCGCATCAGAATAAACCGCCACGGTCTTGATACCCATTTGACTAGCCGTATCCATAATACGACAAGCGATTTCACCTCGATTGGCAATCAGTATTTTTTTGAACATTATTGTATCTTTTGCAGTGTAACCCGTTTTTCCGAGCAGCCATTCTTGAGTGCAAATTTATATGTTATATCTACATTGGTGTTTCTTATGAGACCTTTTTTAATTGCCACCAATTGAATATAAAAATTCTTAGGATCATCATTGAGTGCGCTTTGCTTAATTCCCGGTATGTATGAAACTACCGCATCCCTGCAAATGCTTCTTAGATATTCCAATTCAATACTCTTTATCTGCCGTTTTTCAAGCAATAGCGGTAATTTGCTTGCGCCGATCATAATTACAGAAAGTTCTTTATCCGGACTGCCGTTAGAATTTTTTGAAGGTACAATACCAAACTGAATTTGTAACACCTGAATACCAAGTTCCTTCATTGCATTCATAGCATTTTGTTTTTCAACACCGGCATATGCAACGTTTGTCACCAACAGTTTGGTCATCACAAAAGTTATGAATAAAACAGTTTTCATCATCTCAAATTACATCCTGAACAAGCCAAATCGGGTATCCTCAATCGGTGCATTCAATGCGGCTAAAAGGCTCAATGCCAGAACTTCCCTGGTTTTTCTGGGATCAATAATGCCATCATCCCAAAGTCTTGCGGAACCGTATAATGGGTGCGACTGTTCCTCGAACATATCAAGGGTTGGCTGTTTGAATCGCGCTTCTTCTTCGGCGCTCCATTCACCTCCACCGCGTTCAATCGCATCACGTCGCACCGTCGCCAAAACGCCCGCCGCCTGTTCACCACCCATCACAGAAACACTCGCACTGGGCCACGTCCACAAAAATCTTGGCGAATAAGCCCGCCCACACATTCCATAATTCCCCGCACCAAATGAACCACCTATGATCATGGTAATTTTCGGTACTTTTGTCGTCGCCACAGCCGTCACCAGCTTTGCACCATCCTTGGCGATGCCACCAGCCTCATATTTTTGTCCGACCATGAAGCCGGTAATATTCTGCAAAAAGACTAGAGGAATTTTGCGTTGTGAACACAATTCAACAAAATGCGCGCCCTTTACCGCACTTTCCGAAAATATCACGCCATTGTTGGCAATAATCCCGACCGGCACACCCTCAATATGAGCAAATCCGCAAACCAGAGTGGTTCCATATCGTGACTTGAATTCATCAAAGCGAGAACCATCAACAACCCGCGCAATGACCTCACGAACATCATAAGGCGTGCGCAAATCGTCGGGCACAACGCCAAGCATTTCATCGGGATCATAGGCCGGCAGTTCAGGATTTTGCATCAACAATTGTTGAGATTTGACCCGATTCAGATTGGCCACCGCGCGTCGCGCCAGGGCCAATGCGTGTTTATCATCCTGAGCAAGATGATCAGCAACACCCGACAATCGTGTGTGCACATCACCACCGCCCAGATCTTCCGCACTGACAATCTCACCCGTCGCCATTTTCAGCAAAGGCGGACCTGCCAGAAATATCGTGCCCTGCTCTTTGACAATAATTGTCTCATCGCTCATCGCCGGAACATAAGCCCCACCAGCAGTACACGAACCCATGACGACCGCGATTTGCCCGATACCTTTGGCTGACATATTGGCCTGATTATAAAAAATGCGTCCAAAATGCTCACGGTCAGGAAAAACTTCATCCTGATTTGGAAGATTTGCACCCCCAGAATCAACAAGATAAATACAGGGAAGGTGATTTTGTTCAGCAATTTCCTGGGCACGCAAATGTTTTTTGACACTCATCGGTAAATAAGTACCACCTTTTACAGTGGCATCATTACACACGATCATCACGTCCTGACCTTCAACCCGGCCGATACCCGCGATCAGCCCTGCCGAAGGTGCCGCACCGTCATAGAGACCGTTGGCAGCAAATAATCCAATTTCCAGAAACGGTGATCCGGCATCAAGCAGGCGTTCAACCCGTTCTCGCGGCAGGATTTTTCCGCGTGAGAGGTGCCGCTCTCGTGATTTTTCACTTCCACCCTCACGGGCCACGTCACTTACCGCGCGGATAGCTTCCAGTTTTTTCAGATTAGCAATTCGATTTGCCTTAAAAGTATCGCTTGAAGGCAGGATTTTTGTCGACAATTTGCTCATGTTACGATTCTTGGGCCAACTCAGTTTCATCTACCCGCAGTCAGCACAATTTAATTCCCAATGCAACTGCCATGCCGACTGCCATGGCCGTAATAAAACTGATCGCAAGAGTGCCGGAGTTTTATCTTGACCCGTAACCATTCAATGTTATTGCATTTATGACAAATAATTTCTGCTTCCGGGGTAAACTATGCTGAATGAATATATCATTAAACCTGTGACCAGCGCCGCGTTGAACAATGCTCAGGCAGCCATAGATATCAAAACCAAACCACCCGGTTCATTGGGTAGAATTGAACAATTGGCTCGCCAGATTTGCGGTGTCCAGGACACACTCAACCCAATTGTCGACCCGGCCAGATTGCTGTTATTCGCCGCCGATCATGGTCTGGTAGCCGAAGGCGTTTCAGCCTGGCCCAGCGAAGTCACCACACAAATGGTCGCCAACTTTCTCGCTGGAGGAGCAGCCGCCAATGTGTTCGCCCGCTCCAATAACCTGGAGATATCAATCATTGATGCCGGTATTATCGGCGAACTGGAAGATCATCGCGATCTAATCCGCTCCAATATCAAAAAAGGCACGACAAATTGCATGCATGAAGATGCGATGAGCGCCGAGGAACTAAGCGCCGCACTGGAATTTGGTGCATCTTTGGCAAAAAAATGCGTTTCAGATGGTATAAAAGTTATCGCTTTCGGGGAAATGGGCATCGGCAACACGTCTTCTGCAACCCTGTTAGCCCATTCAATTCATCAGATCGATATAGCCCAAATAACAGGTCCCGGGGCAGGACTGGATGAACCAGGCGTTAGACAGAAAATACAAATTCTTGAAAAAGTAGTGACAAGAAAACCCGGCAAACTTTTACCAATGGAAGCTTTGCAGGCCTATGGCGGGCTGGAAATTGCCATGATGGCTGGCGCCATCATTGGTACAGCTTCTGCGGGTGCCATTGTCCTGGTCGATGGCTTTATTGCTTCAGCTGCTGCAATGTGTGCACTTGCTGCCAGGCCAGATGCGATGCCCTACACAATATTTGCCCACCGCTCAAAAGAGCCCGGTCATAGTTTGATGATGGATGCGATAGGTGCGACACCTCTGATTGACCTTGATCTGCG
>JAAENI010000602.1 GCA_024224595.1 Hyphomicrobiales bacterium | reverse complement strand
TATGAATTGTGGATGGAGGCTGGTTGGATTGATACGTTCGCGAAAGTGGGCGTCGGTGAAGGGCCGACCATCAAAGCTGATATTCCCAAGTGGCGGATAGATTATGTGTTGGCGGCGGGGGGTATTGCTAATCAAGTCGTTGAATCGAGACCGCTGTTTGAAGGTGGGTTTCGTTTAAATATCCAGGATCCCAGTTCATTTGCTCTGAGCGACCACTTACCTCAGTTGGCAGTTTTTGACTTGTCTAAATAAATCCTTAGGCTGAACGCTTGTCGCAATCGGTGCATTTAGAGAATTGAGTCGGTCGATTGAAACCATTAATTGTTTTGAATGAGAATGAATGATGAAGCTGTTGCAAATTTGGATGGTGGTTTGCTTGGTAGTGAGTGCTCAAAGTTTTGCACAGGCGACTGACTTTTATGTTTACTACCTCGGAGGTCAATCCAACATGGATGGCTACGGGTATGTCAATCAATTGCCTGCCGCCGAGACTGGTGCACAGAACGATGTTATGATTTTTCATGGCAACACTTCACCCGATAAAGCCGCAGTTGATGGGAAAGGTGTGTGGAGCAAACTGCAGCCAGGG
>JAAENI010000601.1 GCA_024224595.1 Hyphomicrobiales bacterium | reverse complement strand
ATAAAACATCGTTCCTAAGTGCTTTAGTTTTGCCAAAAAGTCAGCCGACTTCAGCAATTCCGTCAATTTGATGGCTGTAATCACTGTACAGACCTGGCGCATCAACTCATCCAACCCTTGTTCAAAAGCCGCAAAGTCAAGCGTCTCTGCCATTTCTTGGGTTATTGTCTCAACCCATACCTTGACGAATTGAGCAACTGCTTGTAAAAATAGGTCGGTTATCATCAAAATCTCCTCGTCGCGTATGGTGGGTGATGGGGAGATTTTGACCTAGTTTTCTTGTTTTATCACATGTCGCTGTCGCGCAAAAGTTACTATGAGGCGCTATTCCGGGCGAAAATCATCGGATTACGCCCTCATTTCAAGGGGGGCAAAACCGGTCTATTAGAGAGAGTGCCCTCTCATCCATCCGGTTGCCGTAGTAGATTTCGCGGTACTGCTGTATTGGTCAGATACACTTCACTCAAATGGCCCCCCTCTTTTTCGGAGTCGACAGCCCCGAATGACGAGGTTTCAGCTGCAAAAATGTCTGATACCGGGGAAGTTCGTTACTCAATCGATGTGCAACATGCGCTTGCCTAATACAATTTCGCGGTATTGCCATATATCACTT
>JAAENI010000600.1 GCA_024224595.1 Hyphomicrobiales bacterium | reverse complement strand
TTACCGGAAAAAGCGTTGCGTTTTTTCGATAACAAGGATACGGCGTGACTGATTTATCAATAAATTCGCCAACAGCTCAAAAGATAAAGCCAAAATCCGGTATAGATGCCTGGGTAATGCGGGCGTTTATTCTTGTCATCGGCCTATATCTTTTCATTACACTTGCGTTGCCTCTTTACGCAATGCTTTCTAAATCATTCAACACCTTTCAATTCGATCTTTCATCCTACGAGTTGCAGATCAATAAAGATGGAACCTGGGATAAACCGATAGATGCGGCAGACATCAATGCGACCACCAAAAAATATAATTCAGATCAGTTGCGCACTTCTTCCGATGGCAGATTATCAGTAGTCGGTATGTTGGAGGAGTTTAGTTTTCGGGCAAAAACAATTTATCGCCTGAGAAATAAACTGGCTTCCGGTTCTTATTTGGCTGGCAGCGAATTGATCAAGGGCACAGATTGGCATGAGTATTCCAGCAATGAATTTCGCCGCGTATATCTAAAGCCGGTAAAAACTACCGGCCTTGACAATTTTCGCCAGTATTTTTCAAATCCATCCCTGTTCAACTCTATATTCAATTCATTGTTTATTGCAGTTACAACAACAATCATCACGATCACCCTTGCCTTCACTTTTTCCTACGCCATTTCGCGCAGCATGATGCGTTTCAAGGGAGCGTTCAAAGTTATTGCAATGGCACCAATATTGGTGCCCTCGTTGCTACCGGGCATCGCCCTTGTTTATCTTTTTGGCAATCAGGGTATGTTGAAATTTATGATGGGGGACCAGTCAATTTACGGACCCATTGGCATAATTGCCGGTTCGGTATTTTTTACATTCCCCCATGCGATGATCATTATACAGACAGCACTGTCAATTTCGGACGCGCGCCTTTATGAAGCGTCTGACGTACTGGGTGCAACTAAAACAAAAACCTTTTTTACTGTCACTCTTCCAGGTGCCAGATACGGTTTGATCTCCGCCGCGTTTGTCGTTTTCAATCTTGTGATTACAGATTTTGGATTGCCAAAGGTAATTGGCGGGCAATTCAACGTTCTGGCTGTTGATATTTATAAACAGGTGATTGGCCAGCAAAATTTTGAAATGGGTGCTGTTGTATCCGTGGTGTTGTTGATCCCTGCATTGTTCGCGTTTTCAATTGATCGCTTTGTCCAAAAGAAACAGGTTGCATCGTTATCGGCACGTTCAGTTCCCTATGAACCCAAACCCAATCGCAAATTTGACCGCTTGATGTTTTCATATTCAATGCTCATTGCTGCCTTGATTGTCGGGACAATAGCTGTTTGTCAATATGCAGCATTGATCAAATTCTGGCCTTATGATCTGTCACTGTCTCTGGCGAATTATGATTTCGATGTCATGGATGGTGGTGGTTGGGGGTCATTTTATAACTCTTTGAAACTGGCAATACTGGTGGCGATAATTGGTACCGCGGTGGTATTTACAGGTGCCTATATGGTTGAAAAATCATCTGGCATGCAATTTGGGCGTTCGTTTTTCCAGTTCCTGGCAATGTTACCCATGGCAATTCCCGGGATGGTGCTGGGTCTGGCATATATTTTCTTTTTCAACGATCCCGATAATCCGTTCAATTTCATTTATGGAACGATGGCAATTCTGGTTGTCTGTACCGTAACCCATTTTTACACCGTCTCGCATTTGACGGCACTTACCGCGTTGAAACAAATGGACAAGGAGTTTGAATCTGTTTCTTCTTCGCTCAAACAACCATTCTACAAACTGTTTTCTCAGGTAACAGTGCCCGTTTGTCTGCCAGCGATTCTCGATATTTCAATTTATCTTTTCGTTAACGCCATGACCACCGTATCGGCACTGATTTTTTTATACAGCCCAGACACGACACTTGCCTCCATTGCCATGCTCAATATGGATGACGCTGGTGATATTGCACCCGCTGCAGCGATGGGAATGATGATATTTTATGCCAATGTGACCGCCAGAATAATTCACTATTTACTGTCGAAGCGTATTTATGCCAAAACCCAGGCTTGGAGGGTACGTTGATACCCACGACGAAATTGTGAATTGCATGATCGAGCATTTGTCCCGATAAAGGTTTTATCGTTCGTTTTACTTGCACCTGCAATCAATTGCCCCAAAATCAATCGAATTTGACTAATCTAAAACGAAGCCATTTTGACATGATTTCAAGTCCTTGTTTTCATTCCAGCAATGATAATGGATACCGCTATTCCAGCCAGTCCAGCTACAACAATAGTTACAGTAACCATTCTAGCGGTTGCGCCAAATAACACCAGTCGGGCTTGAATTTACAAACCCGATTGCCATGAAAATATTAGCCGCTGGATTATGAGGTCCAGCGGTTCTTTTTGTTTTTGACCAATTAGGAAATTTGAATACAATGTGGTGAATTTATGCTGGGTTATCTATTGTGAAATTCATATCTGGTAGAGGGGACTATGATTGATCGCGAAGCCGGAGCCTTTAGTGCGGAAAAAGATTTCGTTTCCAGTGTATATGCTCAGACAAGTCATGCCGGTCTGGCGATTGCATTTGTTGCCATCATTCAGCACCGCATCATTTCCGCCAGTGCAAGAAATAAAGAATTCATTATCGGTTGGACTAGGATAATATGGCAACAGGTAAAAACACTGATCGAATAAAATCTTTACCTTTGTGGGAGGGTGAAATTGACCTGGAGCCGCTTTCGGGCGGTATCACCAATGTTAATTATCTGGTCAAAGATGGCGACCAACAATTTGTCGTTCGTCTCGGTAATGATATCATTGAACACCAGATCATGCGTTTTAATGAATTGGCTGCTTCCAAAGCGGCTTTTGCCACCGGCCTGTCACCTAAAGTCATACACAGTGAAGCGGGCATATTGGTTTTGGAATATATCCCTTCAAAACCTCTTGATGCCACCCAGGTGAGGGATCCCAAAAACCTGCCGGAAATTATTGCCCTTATCAAAAAATGCCATACTGAAATACCTCAATTCTTGCGTGGACCGGCGTTAATATTCTGGGTATTCCACGTGTTGCGTGATTATGGATGGACCTTGAGGGCAGCCCAAAGCAACCATATTTCCAAGTTGGCTGAATTGTCACAGGCCGCAGACAGGCTTGAAGCTGTCTCCGGCCCACATCAAATGGTCTTTGGACACAATGATTTGCTGGCAGCAAATATCATCGACGACGGCCAGCGCCTCTGGCTGGTGGATTGGGATTATGCCGGTTTCAATTCACCACTCTTTGATTTGGGTGGGCTGGCCTCAAATAATGAATTTGATGAAACACAAGAGCGCTATCTGCTTGAAACGTATTTTGACAAGCCACTCGATGATGGACTTTGGCGCAGATATCAGGCGATGAAATGCGCTTCGCTACTGCGCGAAACCATGTGGAGTATGGTATCCGAAATTCATTCGGCCATCGAATTTGATTATGGCTCATATACGCAAGAAAATCTCTCGCGATTTGAGCAAGCCTATGATGCATTTACTCAATCCTGAAACAATTCACTACTCTGCTATGAACAATCAGGAATTTAAGGGTCTCAAATGAAAGAATTACCTTCCACCGCAAAAGCAGTCATTATTGGTGGCGGTATTGTTGGCTGTTCGACAGCATATCACCTTGCCAAACTGGGTTGGAAAGACACGGTTTTGGTTGAGCGAAAAAAATTAACATCAGGGACGACCTTCCATGCGGCTGGTCTGGTTGGTCAATTGCGGTCCAGTGCCAATATCACCCAGTTGCTCGGCTATTCTGTTGATCTTTATAGTCGCCTTGAGGAAGAAACCGGCCTTGGCACCGGCTGGAAAATGAACGGTGGCCTGCGACTTGCATGCAATGAAGAGCGTTGGACCGAGGTCAGGCGACAGGCCACAACAGCGCATTCATTCGGCCTTGAAATGCAATTATTATCACCCGGTGAAGCTTGCGATTTATGGCCTGTAATGAATGTTGATGACGTTGTCGGTGCAGCTTTCATGCCCACGGACGGACAAGCCAATCCATCTGATATCACCCAGGCGCTGGCCAGAGGTGCTCGAATAGCCGGGGCGCATATTTTTGAAGATTGTGGCGTTCTCGATCTCGAAATTGATGAGGGCATAATAAAAGCCGTGATCACCGAAAAAGGGCGCATTGAGTGTGAAACTGTCATCTGCTGCGCTGGTCAATGGTCACGGGAATTCGCCAAAAGGTTTGGTGTCAATATACCATTGGTCTCGATGCAGCACCAATACCTGATTACTGAGCCCATAGACGGAATCACTCAGAATTTACCAACTTTGCGCGATCCTGATCGACTGACCTATTATAAAGAAGAGGTTGGCGGTTTGGTCATGGGCGGCTATGAACCCAATCCTTTGCCCTGGGCAGTTGACGGCATTCCGGAAGATTTTCATTATTCATTGCTTGATTCCAATTTTGACCATTTTGAAGAGATTATGTCGCTCTCACTGGGTCGCGTCCCCGCTCTGGAACATGCCGGAATAAAAGAGTTGGTCAATGGACCTGAGAGTT
>JAAENI010000599.1 GCA_024224595.1 Hyphomicrobiales bacterium | reverse complement strand
ATCCGCTATGCCGACGATGTGGACGTGGCGGCTGATGGCAAGGTTTATTTTTCTGATGCTTCAACCAAATTCGGGGCCAAAGAATCGGGAGGCACCTACGAAGCGAGCCTGCTTGATTTAATGGAGCACGGAGGCCACGGGCGTTTGATCGTATATGATCCCGCCACGGAAGTTGCGAAAACGCTGTTGAATGGCCTGAATTTTGCCAATGGCGTTGCGGTCAGCCATGATCAAAACTATGTACTAGTGAATGAGACAGGGGGCTACAGGGTAATTCGCTTTTGGATCACAGGTCAGAAAAAGGGACAGTCTGAAACACTTATTGGCTCGTTGCCATCTTTTCCTGATAACATATCAACCGGCCATGATGATCGCTACTGGGTGGCATTGGTTTCACCGCGCAACCCATTGATCGACAAACTGGCAGACAAGCCCTTCATGCGTAAGGCTATCCAGCGCATGCCAGCTTTCATGCGGCCGCAGGCAGTCGCCTATGGCCATATCATCGCAATTGATGATAACGGGAAAGTAATGGTAGATCTTCAGGATCCTGATGGAAGCTACCCCATCAACACCAGCGTGACAGAAACTAAAGAGTATCTCTATATTGGTAGCCTTGTTGCGCCGGTTCTTGGCCGCATTGAAAAAGACAAGATTGGCTTATGAAAAAGTGGGTTTCGTATGGCAAGAAAATTGATTAAATGGATAAAATGCCAATAAGTGCGCTTTACCATTATCATCTATGAAATACCACACCCTGTATTATCTCCAACAAAAGCCAACTATCTTGAATCCTGATTTTTTGCAGACACTGTAAGCCAAAGAAAAGGTCATTCTTAAGCATGGCGTTGCTT
>JAAENI010000598.1 GCA_024224595.1 Hyphomicrobiales bacterium | reverse complement strand
CTTTCGAAGCATACCAATTATCCCGCAAAAACAAAAATTGGTGGCGAATCTTGAACGGGAAGGAAAATCAAAACCTGATCATGCGATTAAGAAAAAAAGACTATCTGCAACTGGTGCATAATAACCGGGAAATTATTGTTCAGATTGCCTATTTTACCAAAGGGATTTTTGCCTTAGTGGAGCATTTTGAAGCCAATGTAGATGGCCGGGTCAGGGACAAAAAGGAAGAGCTAAAATATATTTTTAAATCTCCAGGTTCACTGCAAACGTCAAATGCAAAAAGGGTAACTGTCAGCCCTTCCGGCATCGTAAAGATTTACCATTAATACCGATACTGCTATTTTCAGCTGATTTTTCTTTATAATGAATAGGGGAGAATTTATGCAGAACAGAGTTGTGGAAATATCATCAGATGGCGCGTTTGTCAGTGTTTCACGCGGGTTTCTTGTTGTCTCTATAGAAGGCCAGGAAACAGGCCAGGTGGCAATCGATGATATGTGCGCATTGATTATTCGTGGCCACGGCTCGAGCCTTTCAATCAATATTTGTTCGCGCCTGGCTAAAGCAAATATTCCCGTGGTTATTTGTCAATCCAATCAATCACCTGCCAGTGTAATATGGCCGGTATCAGGTCACTTTTCCCAGGGGCTGCAAATGCAGGCTCAGGCAGTTGCAAATAAACCATTGTTGAATAGGCTTTGGGCGCAATTGATCAAAGCCAAAATTGATGCGCAGGCATTTGTGCTCGCCAATCATGATATAAATAGTAACGATATTCAGGAAATGACTGCTCGGGTAAAATCTGGCGACAGAGATAATCTGGAAGCACAGGCGGCCCGGCGTTATTGGCCTCGATTGCTGGGCAAAGAGTTTCGCAGGGATCGCCAAACCGATAACATTAATGGGGCCCTGAATTATGGATATACCATTTTGCGCGCTGGTGTTGCCCGTTCAATTCTTGCAGCAGGTCTGCATCCTTCATTAGCAATTCATCACCAAAGTCGTGGGGATGCGTTGAGACTCGCTGACGATTTGATGGAGCCGTTTCGCCCCTGGGTTGATAATATAGTGAAACAACTATCAGATGAAATTGGTGCGAAAACTGAATTTGTAATGGAAAAAGATCACAAGGCAAGACTTGTCGCGGTGCTTTCCATGGACTTGCAAACCAAACGTGGAGCCAGCGCCATTCAAACATGCATGGATCGGATGGCGCAATCCTTGGTGCAGGTGTTTCTTGGTGAAGAAAAAAATCTTGAGCTACCCCAAAATCCCTTGCCTTTAGTCTTGGTTGCAGGGAAGTAGCGCGTGGCAAATACTTGTTTTTCCTATTCAAGCGGGTACAAATATATGTGGGTTATGGTATTGTTCGATTTGCCGACTTCAACAAAGAAAGAGCGACGGTCATATACTGAGTTCAGGAGCTTCCTGTTGGACAATAGTTTTGAAATGGCGCAATTTTCAGTTTATGTTCGCCACACCAATGGCAAGGATGCTATTCAATCGATCATACGAAAGGTTGAAGCTGCAATGCCACCGGAGGGAAAGGTTGATATATTACAATTTACTGACAAACAGTATGAAAATATAGTCTGTCTACGTGGAAGAAGACGAGCCGAATCGCCGAAAAACCCTGAACAACTGGTGATGTTTTAATCAAATGCAGGCATTTTTCGTGATCAATCCATGCAAATTATCTTTTATATTCAATAGTCTGCATTGCGATCAGTTATAGCACTCTGGAAAAGTCGAGCCAACCGCAACGGTTGAGACAATGGCGGCGTCTGCTACTCAGTTATAGCACTCTGGAAAAGTCGAGCCAACCGCAACTACGGAGATGCATACAAAACCGTTTGCCGAGTTATAGCACTCTGGAAAAGTCGAGCCAACCGCAACAACACCGGCATAGTGCAGACATCCTATGCAGTTATAGCACTCTGGAAAAGTCGAGCCAACCGCAACGGATTTCTTCGCCGCT
>JAAENI010000597.1 GCA_024224595.1 Hyphomicrobiales bacterium | reverse complement strand
TCCGGGACGCGGACAATTGGCAGGACCGGCATCATCTGTTCAAGAGCAACAAGCCGGTGGTCTGCAGGCACGTCCAGAATGATCAATTTACAATCGGGGCCGTTCACACCGCTGGCCGATAAAATATAGTTGGCATCCTTGCCAATCATATCCTTGTTCATGTGATCGCCGTCAATAATTGTGTTCTCAATTTTACGTTTATCTGAAACGTCTGGCTGATAAGCGCCGCAGGATTTCATTAACCGAATCAGTTCATCTGCAACAGAGTCTACAACGAAAACTTCTTTTTCATCGACGCAGATAATGTTGTTGTCAAACGATGCGCCATTAACAATACCGACAGCAGCAACTTCAAGGTCAGCAGTTTCATCAACTACAACCGGTGGGTTGCCCGGGCCTGCGCAGATTGCTCGTTTGCCCGATTGCATTGCAGCTTTCACAACTCCGGCACCGCCGGTTACAACCAGCAATCGGATCCCCGGGTGATGCATAAGTTCGCCTGCAGATTCAATGGTTGGTGTGCCAACTGCAGTAACAATATTCGCAGGACCACCAGCATCAATCGATGCCTGGTTAATCAGGCGAATGGTTGCCATCGAACAATCTTTTGCGCCAGGATGAACATTAAATACAACTGCGTTTCCGGCAGCGATCATACCAATCGAGTTGCAGATAATTGTTGATGTAGGATTGGTCACAGGAGTGATTGAACCGATAACACCATAAGGCGCGTACTCAACAAGAGTCAGCCCTCTGTCGCCAGAGTCAGCTCTTGGCTTGAGGACTTCAGTGCCTTCAGTCTTGTTTGTAACGAGCAGGTTTTTTTGAACCTTGTGTTCATATCGGCCAAAACCGGTTTCGTCGATAGCCATTTGAGCAAGAGGTTCAGCATTACTGCGCATCGATTCACGGATTGCACTGATAATAGCATCGCGTATTTCCAAAGGCAGACTACCAAGCTGTTTATATGCTGCTGTTGCGGCAGCGACAGCCTGGTCCACAGTTTCAAAAACACCGCCGCCAGTTGCAGACACAGCAACATTGCCACGCTGCATTTTTACTGCAAGTTGGCTGGCAATCTGTGTAACCTGCTGGTCAGTCAGGTTACTCATCTAGTCATCCCGACCTTTATGATAAACTTCTTTGTCGTCAACTTCCCAGCTGTCAACAATTGCCATTACAACTGCATCGACAGGTTTGTTATCAGTAGCAACGGTTTGTCGAGCGGAAGAACCGCTGGCATATAAAACCATTTCACCAACACCTGCGCCAACACCGTCGACAGCAACAACTGACCCGCCGGTTGGTTTATTGTCCGGGCCGTAAATTCCCAGCATCAACATACGCAAGCCGACAAGTTTTTCTGACTTCTGCGAAGAGACAACTGTACCAAGTACTTTTGCGAGATTCATCGCAACCTACTTTTTAGCTGGTTCAGCCTGGCGACCCAGAGGCACAACCATGTCAACATTTGAGTGAGGTCGAGCGATAAC
>JAAENI010000596.1 GCA_024224595.1 Hyphomicrobiales bacterium | reverse complement strand
GTAATCGAAAAAATCGATCACGATTACGAACACGAATACGATTTTTTGCCAGCAAAGTCTGGCAAAAGATGTAGTATCTAATACATCTTATTTCCAACACTGTCTGGAAATAAGTATCGTTACAGAATATGATTTTACCAGCGCTAACCAGTAACAACCAGCCACTAGTAACTATTCGCCGCCACCGCTCCACGCATATAACCATGTTGCAAAACAACCAGATTGGCTTCTATGAGATGTGATTTGCCGGCGGGCATATGATCTTTAAGCGCCTGCTCAATCGCTTCGATTGGGAGAATCGGGCGTTGGGACAGCATGGCGCCCAAAGCAGCCATATTGATCATCTTTGATGTGCCAAATTCTGCGGCAATATCATTGATGGGAACATAAACAACATCAATATCAGTTCGCATGGAGTGATCTGACACAATTGAGCTATTGGCGACCAATAAGCCTCCCGGCGTGACGATCTGATCATATTTTTCAAAGGAGGGTTGGTTGAATGTAACGGCTATATCAGGATTGGCGACTATTGGTGCGCCAATTTTTTCATCGCTGATGATGACGGTGCAATGGGCGGTGCCTCCCCGCATTTCTGGTCCATAGGAGGGAATCCAGGTTACGAAACGGCCGTTATCCATACCCGCATAAGCCAACAACTGCCCGGCAAACAATGCGCCCTGTCCGCCAAAGCCTGAAAGAATGATAGAAGTTTCCATAATTTGAGTTCCTAAAACGATTTACGATTGATGATTGACGAAACATGTTTTTCGTAAATCGTCAATCCAAAATCGTAAATCCTAAATGCCTATGCAAAAGCTGGCTCCAATTCTGCGGCAATCACTTCACCAAGCCGCTTAATACCGATTTCGATCTGCTCTGGTTTGGCGTTCGAGAAATTGAGACGGAAGGTATTGTGCCCTCTGCCGTCTGGGAAGAAAGCTGTACCGGGGACATAGGCAACATTATTCGCGATTGCTTTGTGCATCAATTCTGCGGTATCTATCTCTGCCGGTAGTGTAACCCAGAGGAATAGGCCACCATGTGGATGCTCCCACCGTGCATTTGATGGGAAGTAACGATCAAGTGCACGGAGCATAACGTCCCGCCGCTCCTGATAAATTTGGCGAATGAAGTGAATATGTTCATCCAAAAAGCCATCTTTTACCATCTCGTAAGCCGTCATTTGCACCAGTGGACTGGTATGCAGATCAACCCCTTGCTTGGCCATCACGCAACGTTGGATAACTTCCGTTGGGGCGGCTATCCAGGCTAAACGTAGTCCCGGTGCCAATGTTTTTGAAAATGTGCTGGTCTAAAGCACATTGCCGAGAGCAAAGCCCTTGCTAT
>JAAENI010000595.1 GCA_024224595.1 Hyphomicrobiales bacterium | reverse complement strand
TAAAGCGATCCAATTCTGGATCAACCGACACAAACATCCCTCTCTTTTATAATTTTATCATATTGAAATAATTTATAATTAATCCAAATAACGAAATCTCGAGTTATTTACTATCATGGCAGCGACTGATTCATTTATTGATCATTCCGAAAATTAGATATTGCCTACCAACTCTTTTTCGGCTTCTTGAACTATGGATTGAATTGTACTCAGAACATTTGCCGGCAATGGCGGGGGCTCATAGGTTTCCAGAATTTCTATCATTTTGTTATGGGCGCGTTTGTATGCATCCTTACTGCCGGCTGTCTCCCAATCCTCACGCATCCTGCGGTCGATAATTTGAGTCTGGGATTGGGATTTCATGTGTTTATAAGTACTTTCATGGGACATATAATCTTTACCGATGCCCAACTCCCGGATGACGTCCACCGACAGTGTTTCGTCATTGACCACGATCCCGTCGAGCGAATGCAAAATCATGGCGGCGATTTCGTGATCCAGCACAAGCTGTGCCAAGTCGAAGGTGATTCCCATCTCAAGCATTCCCAATCCGTAGATGACGTTGGCCCCTGCCAACGCCGGTAACATGCTTGTGATGGTTTTTTCATGACCCGACTGGGCATCAACCACCTTGCTGTCGCCCTACCCGCCGGCCACAAAGCACGGCAAACTGTAATAACGCGCCAACCTCGCCACAGCCGCGCTGATCATGGCAAGTTCCGGAGACCCCACGGTGGCCGTGGCCTTCCTCAAATCCATGGGACAGGTCGAACTAGCATAGATAAACGGCGTCCCTTTGCAGGATAGCTGACTCAAAACCAGACTGGACAGGAGCTCACAATTTTGAAT
>JAAENI010000594.1 GCA_024224595.1 Hyphomicrobiales bacterium | reverse complement strand
GGTATTGAGCAACAAAACATTTGCATCGCCCTCTTCAACAGTTGATTGTATTTGATGGGTTTGAGCCAGCAGGTCGGCCATCCGTGATGAATCATACTCGTTCATCTGACAGCCAAATGTTTTAATAAATAGTTTTTCGGGCACGCGCCTAAGGTTTTAAAAAAGGAAACGTCGATTTTAACGATAGTCAGGACAAATTTATATATTGGCCGTAGAGTATTCGACCCGAAAGCAGGCACATTTCGAAATCTTCATGAGCCAGATTCCAACCGTGGTCAGTTAATTTTGTTATACTTCTCTGTAGAGTTCTGAACACGCTTTGAAATGCTAAAACACCCTGACATCATCAGCCTGATCGACAGCATGGCGCAAGCCTTGCGCAAGCGCGACGGTATTGAAGAGAGTCTGATCATTGGCATTCATTCCGGCGGTGCCTGGATTGCCCAGCATTTACATCAGACTCTTGGAAACACACAGCAAATCGGCATGCTGGATATCTCTTTTTATCGTGATGACTTCACGCAAATCGGGCTCAATCCACAGGTCAAATCCTCCGACCTGCCCGACTCGATTGAAGGCCGGGATATCATTCTGGTAGATGACGTATTGCATTCCGGGCGCACAATCCGTGCTGCCATGAACGAATTATTTGATTACGGGCGCCCCAAATCCATCAGCCTGGCAGTATTGCTGGATCGGGAAGGTCGCCAGCTTCCGATACAAGCCGATGTTTGCGGCATGAATATCCACCTTGCGCCACATCAACAGGTGAAACTCAGTTACGTAGACAACGAATTTGCACTAAAGACCCTCTCTACCAACACCACTGATCTATGAACTCTCCCGCAGCGCAAACGAATATCGAAACCACCGCTGATGGCCAGTTAAAACATTTTTTATCCACCTCCAATCATTCCAGGGAAACCCTGACCCAGATTCTCGACCTCGCCGACAGCTTCATCAGCTTTGGCAAGCGGGAAATTAAAAAAGTCCCCCTACTGCGCGGTAAAACCGTGGTCAATTTGTTCTTCGAACCCAGTACCCGCACCCGT
>JAAENI010000593.1 GCA_024224595.1 Hyphomicrobiales bacterium | reverse complement strand
TGTGTATTCATGAACAGACTCTAAAAGGTGTGGAATGACTGCAGTGATCTCATATTACAAATTCGCCCTTTGCCGCTTATGCACCAGGCTCGAATGCAGCAATCAGTCAATGATGACCCGAAGCCGCCATTTTCGAATGCTCCGCCACAATATACTGTGCGACATTTCTGGCCAAGAACATCTCGGTAAATCTGCCTTCAGACATCAAATGTATATCGGCTATATAATTCGGTTGTATTTAGCCTTTCAGGCACTCGGATGCGCCTGTCTACATAAAATAAGTGATGTCCGTTTTAGCTTACCAAACTTGGGGCTCCTGTCATGGAGCCCCGATTTTGCTTGAATTTAACCGAGGTTGGCGATGAAAATGGCGCCGATCCCGATTGGTGCAACATAGCGTATCAGGAAATACCACACACGATAGATAGGCCCAGACGTTGCGAGTTCCTCTTCAGTTGATGCTCTGGTCATGATCCAACCCGCAAACACAGCCATCAGCAATGCGCCAAGCGGCAGCATGATATTTGCGGTGAGGTAGTCGTAAAGATCAAACAGGGTCTTGCCTTCGAAGCGTTCAATGAAACCGAGCGGGTGAAACCCTTTCCAAAGATTGAGCGACAATACGGTGGTCAAACCCAGCAGCCACGCAGAACCGGCAACAGTTGCTGATGCCTTGCCTCTGCTCAAGCCGCGTTCCTGCAACCATTCAACAATTGCCTCAAGCATCGAAATACTCGATGTCCAGGCAGCGAATACCAGCATAACGAAGAACAAGGTGCCGATAATCTGTCCACCGGGCATTTGTCCAAATGCGATAGGCAACGTTACAAATACCAGACCCGGTCCTGATCCCGCCTCCAAACCATTGGCAAAGACGATCGGGAAAATAGCCAATCCAGCCATCAGTGCAACCAAAGTGTCGATGCCGGCAATGGCAACCGATGTAACGCCGATAGACGCCTTGCTGTCCAGATAGGAGCCATAGGCGAATACGGCACCGCCAGCAATACTAAGAGTGAAGAATGCATGTCCGATTGCGGTCAGGATGGCCTCCGATGTAAGCTTGGAGAAGTCCGGATTAAACATGAACTTAACTGCCTTATCGAAGCTGCTTGCGTCTGCCATCATGTTGTAAATGATCAAAACCGCCAGGATAATAAACAGGCTTGGCATCAGGATGGTTACAGCGCGCTCAATGCCGGCTTTGACTCCGATCCCTGAAACACCGACCGTCAATGCCATGAAAACCGTATGCCATAACAGTAATTGCCATGGAGAAGCCAGTAATCCACCAAATATTCCACCGATTTCGTCCGGGGTCGCATCTGCAAACGAGCCCACCAGTGCCTGCCCAACATAGGGTATCGCCCAGCCGGCGATTACACTGTAGAAAGACAGGATCAGGAAAGCCGCCAGCATCATCATAACACCGAGCAGACCCCAATACCTCGACCGGTTTGCATCCCGGGCCAGAGCAATCATGGAATTAACCGGACTCATACGGCCACGCCGCCCAAGCATGATTTCCGCCGTCAAAATTGGTAATCCAATAATGGCAATACAAGCCAGGTAGACAATAACGAAAGCGCCACCGCCGTTCTCACCGGTGATATATGGAAATTTCCAGATGTTGCCGAGTCCAACCGCGGACCCTGCCACAGCCAAGATAAATGTCGGCCAGTTCGACCAGGTTTGATGCGGCTGGCGAACCGCTCCTATTGCTGCGTCTGCCATGTCGCTCTCCCTTTTGATCTATAGTTCATAGTGTAGTTCTCCCTTACAATAGAAACGAAATGGGCACATTGACTGTGCCTTCTCCAGGAATAATTCCTATTACCCAACATTTTGCATTATACTGAAAGGAAATGGCTCTTTTTTTAGATTAATAGTAGTAAATAGTCCTGAATAATTAAGATTTACGAGGAGTAATGCCTTTATGACAATGTTCAGAGACAGAATCGATTTGCGGATTCTAGAGGAGTTGCAATCTGAGGGCCGGATTTCGATGGTTGAACTGGCCCATCGGGTTGGCTTGACCAAAACACCATGCACTGAGCGTGTGAAAAGGTTGGAACGTGAAGGTGTGATTACCGGTTATCGGGCAGAACTTGATCCAGTGGAAATGGAGGCCAGTCACCAAGTGATGGTTCAGGTAACCCTGGCCAAGTCAACATTGGAGGATTTGGAGCAATTTCGTGTCGCGGTCGAACGCATTCACGAGATTCGCGCCTGCTTTACAATTGCTGGGAATTTCGATTTTTTGCTTCTTGTGCGCACAAAAAATATTGAAGACTATCGGCAGGTTATGGCAGACAAATTCTCCAAATTACCGGGAATACAAAAGACCCATTCTTACGTAATTATGGAAGTAATCAAAGATTCTAGAACAATTCCCGTGCGTAGATATTGATTTGGATTGACTGGCCGCAATTTGTCTTGATGCAGCAATTTATTTTTTTAATATTTGACAAGTGTTGTTGGAGCAAAGAAATCCTTCTTGAACAGACTCTCAGAGTCTATCAGGCTTAGTTTGAAGCATTTGATGGACCAGGCCAGTTCACTCGGCAAGGCGCAAAACGCAGTGTCATCTGGGTGATCGGACAAGTTTTGCAACGCTGCAGATGAACTGGGTTGGTTCACCGAAGGCCGGTTATTAACATTTACTGGACTTGGTTATGGTTTTCTTATGGTCAACCAGACGACGGCAAAAATTATGCCTTGCCAGCAGATTTGAATAACCGGTCAAATGATTGCGTGTAAACAAGAAGCGCTCTAGCAGTCTGTCGGATTTGCACAATCACTGTTAACAAAACTGGATATTGGTCCGATTTTTCGTTCATTTTCATTAAATATTCCCGATATTCGCCTCAAATGATCGAAATATCGACCTCAATTCCAGTTCTGTTCTCAATAATTGCTCAAATCCGACAAACTGCTAGGCCGCAACTCGGCCATTCGCGACCGTAGGGATTGTATCCTGCCTGCATCAAACCAGCCAACACCAGGGAATTACCCAAATAGCTTCTACCAGCAAATGCACCACAGAGAAATGTGGTCGTCTGGAAACCGGGTTAATGATACAGTTGCTAAGGTCTATCAACCCAAAAAATGGATACTGGTTTTTTGGACAGGTTGATGGATCAAAAGGAAATATTTTACTCAAAACACTACCCAAATTGGTGTTTTGAGTAATGGCAAAAAAGGCCCCGACGTTTCCGCCGAGGCTTGAATTCATTGTTATTACCGGACTTAGGTTGAATAATACATATCGAACTCAACCGGATGCGGCGTATGTTCGAAGCGGATTACCTCCTCCATTTTCAAATCGATATAAGCCTCAATCTGGTCTTTGGCGAATACGCCGCCTTCGGTCAGATAGCTGTGATCGGCTGCCAGGCTGTCGAGTGCTTCACGCAGGCTTGCACATACGGTTGGGATCTCAGCCAGTTCAGCCGGAGGCAGATCATAGAGATCCTTGTCCATGGCTTCACCGGGATGGATTTTGTTTTTGATACCATCAAGGCCTGCCATCAACATCGCTGAAAATGCCAGATAGGGATTGGCCATTGGATCCGGGAAGCGGATTTCACAACGCTTTGCATTGGGTGAATTACCATGCGGAATACGGCAGGATGCTGAACGGTTGCGGGCCGAATAAGCTAGTAAAACCGGCGCTTCAAAACCAGGAACCAGACGCTTGTAGGAATTGGTTGACGGGTTGGTGAATGCGTTCAGCGATTTTGCATGTTTGATGATGCCGCCGATGTAAAACAGGCAGCTTTCGGAAAGGCCGGCATATTCATTACCGGCAAATGCCGGCTTGCCATCTTTCCAGATCGACATATGCACGTGCATTCCGGTGCCATTATCGCCATAAACCGGTTTGGGCATGAATGTCGCCGTTTTGCCATAGTCATGGGCGACCTGATGAACGCCGTATTTATAGATCTGCATTTTATCGGCATTCTTCAGCAACGTGTCGTATTTTATGCCAAGTTCGTGCTGGGCGGCAGCAACTTCATGGTGGTGTTTTTCAACAGTCAGGCCCATTTCTTTCAGCTTCAACAGCATTTCACTGCGGTAATCCTGACCCTGATCAATCGGCGGTACCGGGAAATAACCACCCTTCATGCGTGGGCGGTGGCCCATATTACCCGCCGCATAATCGGTATCAGTATTTGAAGGCAGTTCGTCACTATCCAGTCTGAAGCCGGTGTTATAAGGGTCGGTAGCAAAACGCACATCATCAAAAACAAAAAATTCCGCTTCCGGCCCAACATTGACCTCATCACCAATACCAGTTGATTTCAGATAGGCTTCGGCTTTGCGCGCTGTGCCCCTTGGATCACGCGCATAAGGTTCGCCGGTTACCGGATCGAGAATGTCACAGAAGATCGCCAGCGTTGCATCGGCAAAAAACGGATCAACATGGGCAGAACCCGGATCAAGCATCAGATTCATGTCCGATTCATTGATCGTTTTCCATCCGGCAATGGAAGAACCGTCAAACATCACGCCATCGGCGAACATGTCTTCGTTTACTTCACTGACATCCATTGTCAAATGTTGCATTTTTCCGCGTGGATCGGTGAAACGCAAATCAACAAATTTGATATCTTCATCTTTGACTTGTTTCAAAATTTCTGCAGCAGTAGACATTTTGTATTCCTTTAAAATAATAGCTGAGCTTGTTCGTTAGATTTGATTTTGATTGAATTAGATATTTCTGTCGGAACTGAAAATAATACTGACCGACAAAAAATTCTCTTAAACTGCTTCCTCCCCGGTTTCGCCGGTTCGTATACGGATTACTTCTTCGACACTGGAAACAAATATTTTTCCATCGCCAATGCGACCGGTTTGGGCTGCATTTCGGATCGCTTCTACCGCGGCCTCCACCTGATCGTCACGCAATACGATCTCCATTTTGACTTTTGGTAGAAAATCCACAACATATTCCGCCCCGCGATAAAGTTCCGTGTGACCTTTTTGGCGGCCAAATCCCTTCGCTTCGATCACGGTTATGCCCTGAAGTCCGACATCCTGCAGAGCCTCTTTGACTTCATCCAGTTTGAACGGCTTGATAACAGCTTCAATCTTTTTCATGTCACATTCCTGTAAATTGCTATGTAACTGTAATTAAGCAAAAATCATGCCAATTAAAATATTTTTATCTTAAAGCTTTGAAAATAAACAATATAAATATCAAAAACAACTTTCAAAGATCGCCCGTTGGAAAGAGTGCAAATTATCGGCAAATGCATCGTAGAAATTTCCGGCAGAATGCCTAAAATTTAGGCATTCTCAGACCTTCAGTCATCATGTCGGTTTGTCGATGGGGTGACTGTTTGTTTAGCCTGTTAACCAAATCTATCAACCCTAAATCCCATTGGTTGATGCGCAACTCTCGATAATCGGCTATCATGCGACAACCACAGGGTTAAGCAACAATAGCCCGAAGGCAACACAGCATATACCCCAATAGAATTTGAGGGCCATGGCCGGACAGTGCTAATCTAAAAAAAGGTAAAGGGCAGGGAATAACAGGAGTAATCCATGAAGTTGATTATTATCTCCACAGCAATCATTGCTGCGATATATTTTGCCGGTGAGTTACCCGCGTTCATGCAACTGCCATTACCGCTAACAGGTGCAATCCTGTTCACGCTTGGCGTGATATACCTGCTGAAAAAGGCCTGAAACCGGCATTTTCAAATCAATTCATTTTTCCACTTGATTCAAAGCCAGTGGATGTTATAGAGACTTTTCCTGCGGTAGATCCAAGCTTGAGATTTGCCGTCAGAGTGCGGGTATGGTGAAATTGGTAGACACGCCAGATTTAGGTTCTGGTGCTCAAAAGGCGTGGGAGTTCAAGTCTCTCTACCCGCACCAACAAATTGAAATATGCTTCTCATAAATCATTGAAATATATAGGTAAATCGCGTTGAATAGAAGTTTATTGCGTTAAACTTGAAATTTTGTCACACAAATTGTCACACATTTTCAAGTTTGGGCTGTTTTGGCGGAACACAAACACCTTATTGTACGGTCTGGACGCTACCATTATAAGCGGCGGGTGCCGGCATTTGTTCAGGCGTATGATGATCGCCGACCTTTTGTGCAGCATTCTCTTAAAACTGATGATCCATCAACAGCCCTGAAACGGCGTGATGCGTTTGACCAGGCTAATGAAGCCTATTGGGCCGACCTTGTTCGAAAAGATGAGGGCGGCTTTTTGCGTTATAAGGCTGCTGTGTCTCTGGCGTTGACAATCGGGCATTCGTACAGTCCGGAGGCGAAGCTCGCGCGCTCTATTTCAACAGGTGGCATTCTCGACAGGTTGGAAAAGGTACAAAGCCATGGCCACGATTCTCAAACTGGTGTGGCGTTGCTTGGATATGCTGACCGACCAGTGTTCAATAATAGCCAGGTTTATTAATTGTACATAGAAGAAATTGCCAGCGATGATCCGCGCTACAAATCTGAAGGTGAGGCGAAACAATGGCGCAAGGTGAAATTGCGGGCGGTTAATAATTTTATCAAGGTGGTTAGCGACGAACCTTTGTTTGAAGTTAACCGAGAGGATGCGTTGAAGTTTTACAATTTCTGGCGCAAACACATCGAGCCGGGCGAAGTGGGGGAAAGCGCCGGCAACCGGGATATAGGCAACATGCGTGTACTGTTTGCCAGCTATTGCAAGCATATGGGATTAGACCAGGTGCAAAATCCGTTTGCAGAGTTATCATTTTCTCAGCGGTTTAAGCGATCGAGACCACCATTTACGGTGTCCTGGTTAAAGGAAAAGATCACAGCATCAGCCAATTTGGCTAAGCTGAATGACCAGGCGCGGGGTATATTGCTTTGCATGATCGATACCGGGGCAAGGCCTTCTGAAATTTCAAATCTATTACCGGAGAATATCCATCTGAATGCTGATATTCCACATATTTCGATCATGCCGAACATTGGTGGGAGCGGGGCGCGGGAAATCAAACCCCAATCATCGACAAGAAAAATTCCGTTGGTCGGGCTGGCGCTGGAGGCGACAAGGAATAACCCACATGGTTTCCCCAAGTATCGCGATCGCGACAATGCCATGTCGGCGGTGCTGCTCAAATGGCTTCGGGTCAATGAATTGCAAGAAACACCAGATCATACCGTTTACTCAATCCGTCATTCCTTTGAAGACAGGATGAAAGAGGCGGGACTGGATGATGAATTGCGACGCATCTTAATGGGTCATTCAATCAATCGGCCAAAATATGGCAGCGGTGGTGAGTTGAAATGGCGGCGTGATGAATTGTTAAATATTGTTTGGTAATTCTATTCATCATAACCAGGATCGGTTTAATAACCCGTTGGAGGTTCACAGCTAGTATCTCGGAGCTGCCAAACGCGGTGGTGCTATCAACGGTTGCTCCGAGTCCTGAGCAGACCTGATGCCAGTGACGTGGATCGGATAGCTTGACGATGCATCCGCCGCCAACGATGGCCCACAACAGACTTCGGTGGCAGGAGATTGTCTAGCCCTGTTTTTGCGGTGTGCCCTCATTGATAATAGTGAGCGGGGTTAATCCAGCCTCAGCCACAAGCCGGTCGTATTACTAGCTAACAGGCACGAACTGCTCGGAGCCTCTATTTGTCATTTGAATTATGCTACATATTGAATATGATCACAGTGCCTTTTTGTATTTTCGAGGTGTGGGAAACAAGATGCTTGAGAAAATTGCCGTGAAAATTATGGCCGGGATACGAATATGTTGTTTAAGTTGAAATCTGCCGTAAAAGCCATTCTGTCTATTGCAGCGCTGGGTATATCATCAGCTCATGCAGAGACACTTTCGATCATTCATCTGAATGATTTGCACGCTAACCTGGTATCCCATAACGAAATGGTTCGCTATGAGCAGGGAAATGTCGTTTTGGAAACGAGAGGAGGCATCGCCCGAATTAAGACGGTGATTGACCAGATACGCGACGACGCACAACACTCCTTACTTCTAAATGTCGGCGATACTTATCATGGGGGTGTAGAGGCGACTTACACCCATGGCAATGCAATTGTCGAGGCGGTGAATGCCTTGGGAATTGACGTTGGGGTCCCTGGAAATTGGGATTTTGCCTATGGGCCAGGGGTTGCCCGTGAACGATATGGCAATGGTGTGCCCTGGTTCATGAAATGGCGGATGGAAATCTCAGACATTCATAGGCCAAACTTTCCCAACCTTGCGGCCAATGTCACATATACTAAACCATTCTGGAACAGCGGAGCCCCTTTTCTTCCTGCAACGATGATCAAGACTTTCGGCGGAATCAAAATTGGAATTATCGGAATTACTTCTGACATAGTCCCAAAAATGCATAAAATGTTGGGTGAGGGTTTTAAATTCACTAGTGGCATGACCGCCTATTTGAAGCTGATCACAGACCATTCAAGCAATCTTAAAAGACAGGGCGTCAATGCAGTTGTCGTTATGAGTGAACTGGGCATTCATAAAGATTACAGACTCGCCAACAATCTTGATCGTGGCGTTGTTGATATTTTCTTTTCGGCACATACCCACGAATTGACCTACAAACCTCTTGAAAGCAAAAGCGGCGCACTGGTGGTTGAAGCCGGCAGTGATGCCTACCTTGGTCACATGGACCTGACCTTTGAAGGCGGTATGCTAACAGACAGGCACTGGAAGATTTATCATATAACTGAAGATATTCAGGAAGATCCAGAACTATCCAGATTGGTGGCGATTGCTCGGGCACCGTTTGTAGAAATGAAGAAACCGATCAAGTTACCCAATCCATTCCATGAATACCATCTGCGACAGCCAATCACCAAAATACTGAATACTGTAAACGGACAGATTGACCGTACCAATGTTCTTGAGAGCACCTTCAACAACGCCTTTTCCGATCTGCTCAGAAAACGAGGGAGGACCGATATTGCACTAGCCCCCGGTTTCAGGTTTGATCAACCCATCGCATCACAACGAATAGTTATGGAAGGTAATCCCGTAATTTCCGGCCCGATCACAATTGAGGATGTATATCGTTTTTTTCCCATCATTCAAAAAATAGCCGTTGGCAATACGACTGGCGCACGGCTAAGGCAACAGCTGGAAAAGAATTTTACCGATGTTTTCTCTGTCGACGTCTTCAGGCAATGGGGTGGCTGGGTGCCCGGTATATCCGGGCTGGAGCTCGAGGTAGATTTAAGTCACACGGATGGCGACAGGATTATTTCCATGAAGCTGTCGGGGAAAAATGACCAGATATCCCCCGACACCGTCATCTCGCTAACAGGATGCACGCGCCCCGGTGAGGATAATGATGTACTGTGTGCCTTCTCAGGCTTTAAAGACCGTGAGGAACTGACAGCGACAGACGGCGCCCCGCTCTACAATATTGACTTATTTGTCGAAGGAATTGTCAATGGTGAATTCAAGCCGGTTGACAGGCACAACATCAGAGATCTGAGCAATTTTCCTTTTTGGCCAAAAACTGCTTTCGTTCAACCACTTGAAGGCATTGGAAACTAAGGCTTTTTGACGTACTCTCCAATTTGTCTAATGTTCGACTAAGAGTCTGTTCAAGAATACACAACAGGGTTTGACG
>JAAENI010000592.1 GCA_024224595.1 Hyphomicrobiales bacterium | reverse complement strand
TGTGTATTCTTGAACAGACTTTTAGATAATGATGTCAGGTTGTGCAATTATTTTTGGGAATTCAATGAATAAATGGTAAATTGGTCGCACTATAGAATGTCAGTAGTAATTAGAATTTGTGATTTTCGAGTATTGTGGTAAATTGAAATTTTTAATAGTGCAGGTTTGTTATCCGGGAACAGACAAATTGAAGACATGGCAATTTTGAAAATGCGCAATTACTTCGTTGGGACTATCATAAATGACTATTTTGTGTATTGGCAGGTCAGGTAAGATGAAAACAATCCGATTATATAATATGCCTTGCGCTTTGATGCTAGTAACACTCGCGGTTTTTATTTACCCTGATTTGGCAATTGGCGCAAATCAGCAAACGAATGTTAGGCAAGATAAGTCAAATTCTAATGGTCTGGTTGAACTGGGTGGAGGAAACTGGTGGGAACATGGGCATAGCAATCCCGTAATCCATATGATCGTTGATAAAGTCCTTCAACGCGTATCAGTTTATTCAAATGGTGCTTTGGTTACCCGTTCAAATGTATCGACTGGCAAAAGAGGCCACGAGACGCCGGGTGGTATTTTTAGTATATTGACAAAAAGCCGCATTCATCATTCAAATATATATTCGCGCGCGCCAATGCCATTTATGCAACGACTGACATGGTCGGGGATAGCATTGCACAAATCCAAATCCGTGCCTGAATATCCAGCCTCGCATGGATGTGTGCGTTTACCGGGGAAATTCGCCGGGAAATTGTTTCAATATACGCGAAAAGGCGCGCAGGTAATTATTACCAATCGCGATATCAGTCCGCGTCGAATATTGTCACCACATTTATTCGAAATTGGTGATGGCACAATACTGGAGGCTAGCAATCTACGCCCGGGCGCAGATGTCGTGTCAGGGCCACAAACGCCTCGAGTTGAAGCGTCTCCCAAGCAACCACTCAGGGTGTTAATCACTCGCCATATTGGCCGCCAGAGGGTTATTGAAACCCAACAAATTCTTAATGAATTGAAGTATTCGGCGGGTGATACCAATGGCTGGATGGGACCTCAAACAGGTAAAGCAATTATTGCATTTCAAAATGACTATCGCCACAAGGTAACGGGTGCGTTGAGTGAAGAATTACTGGGACAATTGTACCGCGCAACAGGCAGAGGAAAACCCAAGAGTGCACATGTATATGTCCGGCGAAATCATCTGGACCTTTTTGATGAGGCCGTCATATTACGTGATGAGAATACGCCTCTTGGAACCCATCAATTTGTTGCTGTTTATCCCAATCAAGCAGTATTCAGAAATAATACTGATATCAATAAAAGTGATATTTCGGACCTGGCGATTTCCAATGGCCCGCACTGGCTGGCGCTTTCAATTGAGCAAACAGACTGGCCAAAGCGAAAAAAGCAGCGAAAAAGAAAAAAATCTTATGATGCTTTAATGGATACGCTGGTGGAAAGAATTTCTCCACCTGCCTCCAGTGCGGAGCGCGCTTTGGAACGTATAGCCATACCTGAACAACTGAAGCAGAGAATATCCAGACTGATCACACCGGGTTCGACGATCATTATTGCGGATGAAGGCTTTTCTCGCGAAACCGGCAAAGGTACCGATTTTATTGTCCTGACTAAATAGTAATATTGTATGTGCTGTTCTTCTGCTCTAAATGTCAAAAACCGGAAGGCCAGATGGAAATAGCTGGACGGATTGTTTATTCTGAGTTAGCCAGTGATTTGGGAATGACCAGAGTATTAGAGTATTAGAGTATGTTGGATGTCATTTTAATCCTGGCAACCCTTAATCTTGTATTGAATGAATATCAGGTGATTGGACTAACTTGATGGATATCAGTGGAGAACATGTAATTCCGGCGAATAGAGAACTGGTCTGGGAGCTTCTCAATGATCCGGAGATATTACAACAATGTATCCCGGGTTGCGAAGAGGTTGTGCAAACTGCAGAAGATGAATTTTCAGCAAAAGTGGTTCTGAAAATCGGCCCGGTAAAAGCCAAATTTAGCGGAAGTGTTTCATTGAGTGACAAAGTTCATCCACAAAGTTTTCGCATCTCGGGTGAAGGTAAAGGCGGTATTGCCGGATTTGCCAAAGGTGGCGCGGATGTATTGTTGGCTGAGGTTGAGAATGAAACACAACTGAATTATGAGGTTGACGCCCAAATTGGGGGAAAAATTGCACAGCTGGGATCGCGCCTGGTTACCTCAACATCAAAAAAACTCGCGGGAAAATTCTTCGAAACTTTCTGTGAAATTGCCACACAAAAAGCTGGTGAATAATACATTTTTCTGAAGCTGAGAATTTTCAATGGCCCTGCCTAGAATAATGGTTGCACCTAATGGTGCGCGTAAGACAAAACTTGACCATCCTGCCATGCCAGTCAGTATAGATGAAGTGGTTGCCGCTGCCGTTGCATCAAGGGCGGTCGGTGCCACGGGGTTATACGCCCACGTTCGTGATGACGACGGGAAACATGCGCTGGACGCGGGCCTTTACCGTGAGTTGCTGGTTGAGTGCGAGTTTATGCTGCCCGATTTTTTGTTCAAATCACTACGGAAGCTGTAGGAAGATATTCGGTGTATGAACAGGATGCGCTGGTACGGGTAATTGAACCTGGTTCTGTGTCAGTATGTCTTAAGGAAATGGATGGCGAGGGCAAACTCCCTGTTGGCCGGGAAAGAAAACTAGCTAGCGAATTTTATTATTGGGCGAATGAAGCGGAGATTGATGTTCAGCATATTCTTTTTGATGTCAGAGAATTCGAACAATTGAAACGTTGTATTGGTGAGGGAATCATTCCCGATAGTGATCTGCAACTGTTATTCGTGATGGGGCGTTATACACGAAATATGGAATCTTCGGTTTCCGATTTGCTGCCATTTGTAACTGAATTGAATTCGGACTCCTTTAGAGAAGTTGAAATAGACTGGGCCGTATGCGCCTTTGGTCTTGCGGAAACTGAGTGCATGGTGAAAGCAGTGGAGTTGGGTGGCAAGACGAGAATAGGTTTTGAAAACAATATGTTGAATCGTGATGGCAGTCTGGCTGACAGCAATGCTGAATGTGTGAGCGAACTGGTGCAGCTAATTGATGCGTGACTGCGTAAACGTCGACCTCGAAATTCCGGGCGGAATAGAGTGTGACAACACTAAATTGCCACTCAGTCAATAATTTTTTTAAATACCTGCAATAATTCGTTGTAATTAGTGACGAATAATTGATAGTCTTTAGAGCGCGTTTTATCGACATATGTTGCTTGTAGTGTTGCCAATGTGTACAAGGGTGCAAATTTGAGACGGAGATATTCAAGTCATGACGATTCCTAGATTTTTTATATTGGCTGTGACCCTTTGTGCCTGCGCTCCACTGATGATTGCCGTTGCTCCTCAGCCTGTCCAGTCTCAGACCTTATTTGAACTGATTTTAAAAAAAAAAAACAAAAAAAATATAGAAGAAAAAGACACTTGAGACGCTCGATTGCTCCGCCAATTGAAATTAAGAAAGTATCAGCGCCCAAATATTTTGTGTATAATGTTTCTGGCCTGAAAAAGGTGAATTTTGCTCCATTGATAGCCCTGTCGAGTGAGGCAAAAGCAGTTGATAATACACAAACTGGAGTGGTTAATGAAAACCAGCCAGCAACTGTGCCGATTACCTCAGAAATTACCCATTTTGAAAATCAGGAATTTCTCGATGCTGCCGCAACGCTGGGAACATTTGACATTGATGCAGATGGCAACACAGGTAAGGCAATTGTCGCCCATTATCTGGCCAATCCTGATTTTTTCTGGCTTGCTGATGGCAGACCAAAATTTGGTACTGAACTTGTTCTTGATTTGTTTGGGAAAGCTGATGATCTGGGATTGATGGCTAGTGATTATGAGATTGAATTACCCGGTGATGATGTGGATTTGCAGACTTTAATTCAGTTTGAAATGAATATGTCATTAAAGGCCACACGTTATGCGCTGGATGCTCGCAACGGTAAGATAAATCCTAATAAATTGAGCGGCTACCACGATTTTCCGAAGTCCAAGTTTACTGCACTGCAGGCGATCGCGGAAATTGCTTCGGCTATTTCTCCCTCGGCCTATCTGGCGGCTTCCAGCCCCGGCAACGCGAAGTTCATGCAACTTCGGGCCACCCTGATTAAACTCAGAAAAGAGTCTTCAGATGTGATCACCATTGCAGAAGGCACGCTGATCAAGCCGGGTGAAAGTCATGATGAATTGCCCAATGTAATTGCGGCGATACGTAAAAAGGCTTCAATCAAGTTGTTGCAGCGACATGGAGAGGCATTAACGGCCTATTCAAAGACCAGCAAATTCACCAATGATCTTGTTGCTTTGGTAAAAGGCTTCCAGAAAGAAGTGAAGCTAAACCCGGATGGTGTGGTGGGTCGCAATACTATTTCGAGGCTGATTGATTTGGCACCTCAGGTAAAAATGAATCGTGTTCGTTTGGCGATGGAGCGTTTGCGATGGCATCCGCGCAGCCTGGGATCACGGCATGTGTTTGTCAATCAGCCAGCCTATCGCGCCCAGTATATTCAGAGTGGTGAAGAGAAATTGACGATGCGCGTAATCGTTGGAAAACACTCCAATCAGACATCTTTCTTTCATGATACAATTGAACGGGTTGAATATAATCCTTATTGGGGTGTTCCCCAATCCATTATCATCAATGAAATGCTTCCTCGCTTAAGAGCAGATCCAAGTTATCTGGATCGGCGTGGGTATGAAGTAACGACACTGAGTGGGCAACAGATTTCTTCAAGTAGTGTGGACTGGAGGACTGTAGGTGGCGGAGTTGTACCATTTAATGTTCGCCAATATCCGGGAAGGAAAAATGCTCTGGGTGAGTTAAAAATTCTGTTTCCCAATAGGCATGCGATTTACATGCATGATACACCCTCACGTGGTCTATTTAGGCGTGAACGCAGAGCGTTAAGCCACGGTTGTGTGCGATTGCAAAATCCCCGTGGTATGGCGGCTGCTGTTTTGGGAACGACAGTTTCCCATGTGAGTTCAAAGGTCAATTTGGGCAAGAACAATGATGAGAAACTAAAAGTTCAAATACCGGTCTATATTGCCTATTTCACCGCATGGCCTGACAAAGATGGTGAAGTCGAGTATTTCACGGATATATACGGACGTGATAAACATTTGACAAAAGCTATATCAAAGGTTGCCTCTATGCGTGGCAAAGAAGCCTGATTTATCTGATTTTAACGTGTCGTATTTGCAGATGGGGTTGAAGTGTGGAAAAGAGTATTTGGGATGCTGGCCCACTTCTTGCACGTGTCGAGGATTTTTCTCAGCCCATTCGCACTTTCGAATGCGATGTGCCTCAGGACTGGATCGATTTCAATGGCCACCTGAATGAAGCGCGATATCTGGAATGTTTTTCCTATGGTTCTGATGCTCTGATGCAACTCATTGGTTGCGATCAGGCGTATATCAAATGTGGAAAATCCTATTTTACTGTTGAAACCCACATTCAGCATCTTGGAGAAGTTGGCTTGGGTGAACCGATATATGTCGAAACACAAATATTGCAGGCAGCGGGTAAAAAACTCCATGTGTATCATTTTCTGTTTCATGAAACCGGTGATGGACAAGACCCGATATTGCTGGCAACCGGGGAGCAGTTGCTTCTTCATGTTGATCTGGCAACACGAAAAACCAGTATTCCGGAAGATGATTTGCTGGAAAAAATGCAAAAATATGGCAATTTGCACAAAGACCTGCCAATCCCCGAGGGCGTTGGACGGGCTATTGGTCAGCGTCGCTAGATGTTGTTTTCCCGATAATAGCCTTATCCACACATCAAGGGGTCGGTATAATTGCGACCCATTTTATTTGTCCCGTGAAGATAAATAGCTTGAACAATTGCTTTTTTTCCTGAAAAACTTCAATGCACATCCCGTTTATTCTTGATCGATTAGAATAAGTCTGGAATGCCTGTTAAACAGGATCTATGAATAGGAGAATAGGCGTGAAAATTGAAAATACAGTAGCCATTGTAACCGGTGGGGCATCGGGTCTGGGCGAAGCAACGATGCGTAATTTTGTTGCAGGGGGTGCAAAAGTCGCGATATTTGACCTGAATGAAGAGCGCGGCAACCAATTGGTGGAAGAATTGGGAGATGCTGTTCGTTTTTACAAGGTTGATGTAGTCAGTGAAGAAAGTGTTTCAAACGCTATTGATGATGTTGTCGAACACTATGGCAAAGTAGAAGTATGCATCAATTGCGCCGGTATTGCATTTGGTATCAAAACCATGGGCAAAAACGGCCCACATCCTTTGGGTTCTTTTAAAAAACTAATTGATATTAATGTAACCGGTACATTTAATGTGTTTCGCTTGGCGGCTGATAAAATGACCGAAAATGAACCCAATGAAGAAGGCGAGAGAGGCGTTATTATTAATACAGCTTCCGTTGCTGCATTTGAAGGTCAAAAGGGGCAGGTGGCCTATTCGGCTTCCAAGGGTGCAATTGCTGCCATGACACTGCCGGTGGCTCGCGACCTTGCGTTTTACGGCATTCGCATTTGCACCATCGCACCCGGCCTGTTTTTAACACCTTTGTTTGAAGGACTGGGTAAAGAGGTTTGTGATTCCCTGGCGAAAGATGTGCCATTTCCTCCTCGTCTTGGTGCGCCTTCGGAATATGGTGATATGGCACGCAAGATTGTAGAAATGCCTTATCTGAATGGCGAAACTATCCGTCTGGATGGTGCTATTCGCCTGGCATAAGGAAATATTTTATGGATGAAATCCGGCACTCGAACAAAGGTCCGCTGGCAGGATTGAAAGTGATTGAATTTGCCGGATTGGGTCCGGCACCGCTTGCCGGCCAGTTGCTGGCGGATCAGGGTATGGAAATCCTGGTGATTGATCGACAATCCGGCGAGAATTTTGATCAGGATCCCAACCGGCGTGGCAAACGTTCGATTGCGATAAACCTGAAATCATCTGAAGGGCTCGACCTCGTAAAAAAACTGATTAGTAGTGCTGATGTATTGAGTGAAGGATTTCGCCCCGGTGTGATGGAGCGCCTTGGACTTGGTCCCGATGAATGCATGAAAATCAATCCCCGTTTGATTTATGCTCGTATGACCGGTTGGGGTCAGGAAGGTCCACTTTCCTCCACCAGCGGTCATGATCTCAATTATCTGGCAACCACCGGCGCTCTTGCCGCAATGGGCAGGGCTGATCAACCACCTTCACCGCCACTTAATCTGGTGGCAGATTATGGCGGTGGGACGATGTTTATGATTTTTGGTATTTTGTCTGCGGTTATTGAAAGACAAAATTCGGGATTGGGGCAAGTGGTTGATGTGGCAATGGTAGACGGTGTTGTCGCAATGATGGGCATGTTGCACGGGCATCTCGCACGTGGATTGTGGGAAAACAATCGAGCATGCAACCGGCTGGACGGAGCTGCCCCTTATTATCGTTGCTATCGTTGCAAGGATGAAAAATTTATTGCGGTAGGTTGTCTGGAGCCACAGTTTTTTTCCGAATTTGTGCACTTGGCTAAATTACCTCAAGAATTTCTTACTTTTCAAAGAGATAAAAAACGCTGGCCTGAAATGATTGATGCTATTACCAGTCGTATGTTGGAAAAAACGCGTGATGAATGGGAGGTGGTGTTTGAAGGCAGTGATGGTTGTGTTGCGCCAGTGCTTGATTGGATTGAAGCGCCAAATCATCCCCATCATCAGGCGAGAGACACCTATATTGAACTCAATGGAGTAACACAAACAGCACCGGCACCACGCTTCAGCCGCAGTATTGCCGGTTTTCCAGCCCCACAGGTTGCTGCTGGTGATGACACGGATGATGTACTCCTGCAGGCCGGATACGGAAAAAAAGAAATTGAATATCTGCGCCAAACCGGGGTGTTAACCTGAAAACGCGTTATGTGACAGATGTGAATTATTTGAGGGGCCAAATGTTATGGATTCAATTTTGTACGAAGTTGATAATGCAGTTGCGGTAATTACGCTGAACAGGCCGGATAAATTCAATTCATTCAATGCCCGTATGCGGGCGGATATGCTGGATGCGGTATTAAAGGCAGAACAGGATGATGATGTTCGTATTGTCATTATCAAAGGTAATGGGCGAGGATTTTGTGCTGGAGCAGATTTGGGCGAGGGGATAGAAGGCAATTCGGTCGAGAACCAGCTTGAAAATGAATACAAGCCTTTTTTGATGGCCATTCATGATGGTAAAAAGATCTATATTGCCCAGGTTCACAGAACTGCTGCCGGAATTGGTGGAACTCTTGCCATGACATGTGATTTTTGTGTGATGGATGGCGGGGCTAATATCTATCTTGCATTTGCAGCAATTGGTCTAATCCCGGATGGTGGCAAAACCTGGCAATTGTTGCATGGAATGGGTTATTCACGTGCATTGCAAGCGGTCATTGAAGGGCACAAAATTTCAGCACAAACCTGCCTGACACTTGGATTGATCAATAAGGTTGTACCGGTCGAAGAACTGGACCAGGTGACCCGGAATTGGGCTAATGAATTATCAAAAGGTGCACCGTTGGCTCAGCAGGCGGCCAAGAGGCTGTTAAAACAGGTTGGCTCAATGAGTTATAAAAATGCCATTTCTTTAGAGGCTAAAGAGCAGGCTGTGTTGACAAATAGTGAAGATTGTAAAAACGCAGTGGAAGCATTTTTGAATAAACAAAAACCCGTTTTCACA
>JAAENI010000591.1 GCA_024224595.1 Hyphomicrobiales bacterium | reverse complement strand
TGAAGGAAAAGTTTCGAGCGAACTTCCTCGATTTCCCCAACCCCAGCCATATTCACCAATCCATTTAGTACCACCACGAATACCAGGATATCCACCGGCCATAATCAACTCGGTTCCATCTTTGTACCGGGTATTTACCCAGTATTTGGTGGCAGTATTGTATACACCATCAGCAGGATATTCGCCAAAGCCTTCAATTTCAACTGGACCATCATAATCGAATCCCAGTCCCCAATGGGCGATGTCTACGTGATGGCCAACCCAGTCCAAAATCTGTCCGCCACCAATATCCAGGTCCCAACGCCAATTTTTATGACTACGGGATTTGACATACGGTTTCCATGGTGCCGGCCCAACCCACATATCGTAATCAAGTTCGGGAGGTGGAGCAACAATGTCGTCCTGCCCTGCTGTACCGGCAAAATCTGCATGACCGGATGGCAAACCAACTTCAACCCGCAGCACCTTCCCGATTCGTCCACTTCTCACAATTTCGCACGCATGTCGAAAATGTGCCTGGGATCGCTGCCAGCTTCCTGTTTGCCAAATTCGACCATAGCGTTCAACAGCGTCAACCATCGCACGTCCCTCACGAATGCTGTGTGCCAGTGGTTTTTCACCAAAAACATCTTTACCGGATTTTGCAGCCATAATTGCGGGAATTGCATGCCAGTGATCTGGCAAACCCAGCGAAACAGAATCAATGTCATCCCGGGTTAAAACTTCACGAAAATCTTTATATGTTGCGCAATC
>JAAENI010000590.1 GCA_024224595.1 Hyphomicrobiales bacterium | reverse complement strand
CTTCAATATTTGTTTTTGTGCCTGAAGTACCATATTGAAACGTGAGCGTGCGCGGTACTGGCTGAGGCGGTTGGGCAGGTTCATCTGTCAAACTGCTAATTTCAATCAAGAAATCCGTCAGGGCTGTCTGACTGTAGGTCGCGTCAAGTGCAATGGGCGCGACTTCAACAGGTCGCCCCCATAAATATCCCCAAAATCCTGCCCAGAAATCTTGCTGCGTGCGTTGGAAATCAGCTTCGCTCAACATAGTTGTTAAATCAAGTTTGAATTCTGCCCGTGAAGGGGGGAGATCGAAACTGTTTTTCTGATGGGAGATGACGACGGGCGCTTCAATGTAGCGATTTGCAATAATCTCGCTGGCTTGTTCACGAGTCATGCCGCTAATATCAACGCCGCCAATTGTTAATCCCACGGGATACTGGTTGCGCGAGCCTGCATATTGGTAAACTCTGGATAATAAGAAAATTGTGATAACGACCATAAGCGTTACCGTAACCCACTGGCCTAACCCAGGGGATG
>JAAENI010000589.1 GCA_024224595.1 Hyphomicrobiales bacterium | reverse complement strand
CCCATCAAATGCTTCCGTGTAAACAAGAAACGGTCTAGTGTGCTACCAAAACCAGACAATTCTAATTGCTACTGACAGACAAACTCTATGGAATGTCGAGAGCATCTTATTTTGGTGTTCACTACCAGCAATGGTGCGCAACAGGATTTCAATTGCGTCCATTTGTTCAAACAACCGCAGTTTCTACCAGCCTGTAGCTCCACTTTTGCGCATTGTCAGGTAGTGAATTGTTCCGATAACAATAAAACAGAATAATCCTTCCATGCAATCAAAATTGGGGCTTGTTGGTTCTCTTTAAACAGGCTATGGCTTTGCGCGAAACGGGTCTGTAGCTCAACGGTTAGAGCCAGCGGCTCATAACCGCTTGGTTGGGGGTTCGAATCCCTCCAGACCCACCACCCAGTCACCCCCTTTCAGACGTTGAATAACAAGTCTCCAAAACATCCCGCAATAACGGGGGGTTAGCAGCGTATTGCGACCAAACGCCTGGTGGAGAGACTGGGTTTTCCTACGTAAATAGCCAGATTTCCCCATTCGTCTCTGGAGGCCGTTTTCGGCCACCAAGTGTTTGGGCGGTGCATCATTTTGGATGGTGGGATTAGTTAGCGAATCCGAGCAATTCACGCTGCTCTGTCCAGGTGATTGGAAGTGCAGGAATGCCGCGCAGTTTTTCAATTGTCAGATCGACTGGTTGAGCACCAGCAAGTATGGCTTCGATAATCGTTGGCGCCAGGAATGCCAGGGGCAGAAAGCGGCTGATTTCTGCTGCGTCTTTATTCTGCTGGTTGGCAAGATCACTGATAGACGTGACAGTCCCATTACTGAGTTTGGTAAACCAGAGATGGGTCTTGGCAATCAGCTTAATGAGATTTTGATCTGGATTGGGAGTCTGGATATTGCCATCAGTCAAAACCAGTTTTGCTTCGACACCACGTTTTCTGAGTTGGTGAGAGATTGTGATCTGCTTGATATTTGAGTTTGCGTGATCTTCGCGAACACCGGAATCGACTTCAGGTTCTTGTTTCTGCATCGTACTCTCATTGTTGGTGAGCACCGATTGTAACTTGCAGGTATCAATATAGATGACAATTTGGGTTTGGGTCAGTTCAATCCTTTCGATGAAGCGGTCTAGAGCCAGATTGGGTGCTTCCGTCTCTCGATCATCAACATTGCCAACATCATCGGTATTGGGCTGTATTATTTTTTGTATTCTTCTTAGTGATATACCCATCGGTAAATTCTCCGTTTGCCGCATTTGTGCGGTTGTTTAAAATGGAGAAGACACGAAAATGGGCACGCAGATGCAGACGTGCAGCTACACAGCGACCGCAAGCCCTCTTTCGAGGTCTTCAAACAGTCACCGAGCCCATACGGCTGTCTATCTATGCAGGAGATCGATGTTCGACACCCGAATCTTTATTGAAACAAGTGCAATTCATTTTAAGCACAAAATATCGACAATCGTCAATTACTAATAAATACTGTTTAGCAATTTTACACAGTACTAGACTCCACGGTTGAAAGCGGTTGTCAGCCTTGGTTTTCGGTTCGTTCGGTTTGAGATTATGTGCTCGAATATTATGCTTGCATTT
>JAAENI010000588.1 GCA_024224595.1 Hyphomicrobiales bacterium | reverse complement strand
GGCCAAATGGCGCTGCCGCAATACACGTTGAATCCGCTGTGGCGCCAGTTCACCATGTTTTCGATGACGGAATCATTGATTTTTCCTTCGTATTTAAGCATCTTGAAGACTTCATAGCGGAACAATTCTTCAAGTTCACCGGTACTAGGCGGGGGACAGACCATAAAAGCGCCATTGCCATAAAAACACCCATCGGTGGAAATGATATGCAGATGCGGATTGAAATTTTGAAAATCGCCAAAGCTTTGAACGGCAATTGCCGCACCGGGTGTGGCATCTTCATAGGGCACGGCTTGTGTCAAATACAGGTGCAATACTTTCCATGCACAGCGACTCAGTTTTGTGAGTAGCTTGCGATCGAACATGAAATAGATCCGCAATCTTTTCGGGATACTGAACACCCACTGCCGATGCGGCACGTATTTCAATACTTCTTCGCACAACCATTCGCCGAATTCCACCACCCGTTTTTGATGGCAGGACGGACAGAAATGCCTGCGCTTGCATGAGAAGGGCAATAAATATTCATGCCCGCAGTCTTCACATTTAACCCTGGCAAAACCGAAATGTAAATCCCCGCAGTTCAGATAGCGATAGATCACCTCCATCACATAGGGCCGCCAGAATCCGTATTTACGAACGTAGAGGTCATCCCAGACTGCTGCCAAATCTTCAAAGTGGGCCTCAACACAGCGATAATAGCCACTGGTGCGGGGTTTTCTGGGCTGATAGACGCCAAAATCGTAGGGTTGCGGTGCGCAATTCAACATGGTCGCTGTTCATTTTCAGTTTTGCAGGACTGATAGCAACCAATGATGACACAATGTAAATATAAATGTAAATGCTAATGTGTAGTTAGACCATATGCTTTATGGGGGAAAAG
>JAAENI010000587.1 GCA_024224595.1 Hyphomicrobiales bacterium | reverse complement strand
TCCAGCCTTGGCGCCGCCTTGAGGAGGCAACCGGATTCACGCGGTTCTTTCACCAACATCAATCTGGCGGCGGCACCAGGCATTGGTCATTTCAACATCGAAAAACAGCAACAGCTGCAACGAACCATCGTTCGCCATGTGCTTCGCTATGTTTCACCTCTTAGCTACTAAAAATCAGCCTTGGTGCCACAAGCCATCCTCAGCAGCTATCAATTGTCGCCAAAAAAAAGTATTCAACCAGTCTGCGACAGACTAGTGGAGATGTTGGTAAAAACAAAAAATCACTCAGCGCCGATGGCGCGTAGAATCTTTGTCAGTGGACAAAAACCCGTAAGACCTGATTGAAAAAGGTTAAGTCCGACAAAGGCAGTAAACCACAACCAGCTGATGCTACTGATATCAATGGTACCCGCCATATGGGCAAGCACCAGACTTAGAATAATAAATGCGCCCGCAAGGGTCATCGTCCAGCGTTGTGCGTTCATAGGATGTTTCTCCAACAATTAGGTGCATGTGAGTTCAATGCTTCATATTCGTATATACATATGTATCAGAATAAAGCAATGGTCAGCGGGCAAATTGCGCTTCGATAAGGTATTGCCGCTTTGAATTATTGATATTAGTCAATGCCTGTGAAACAACAGTTCCTGTATCAACAAACCCTGCCCTACAGCGATGAATTCTATTGGAGTCCGTACGATGCAACCGCAATTGATTGAAAAATACGCAAAGCCGGTTCCGCGCTACACCAGCTATCCGACAGCACCGCATTTCAATACCGAGATCAATAATGCAGCCTATGGTGACTGGCTGGCCGCTCTGCAGCCAGATCACAGTCTGTCGCTTTATGTCCATGT
>JAAENI010000586.1 GCA_024224595.1 Hyphomicrobiales bacterium | reverse complement strand
TTCTGGGCCAATGCAAACAACAATCCGCAAGTGGTACCACCAATTTCAATGATAGCATCGACTACAAGTTTCTTACCTTCTGTTCCAAACTGCAATTCAAATACATGAGTACCTGATTTGTCGAGGCATGAGTGGTCCGAATTTTCTATTGATTGAGCTATTCGATCCTGTTGAATTGTGCCAAACATTCTTGGCAGAGTATCCGGTTCAAATTCATCAATAGATCGGCCTTCCACTGCTTTTCGCATCACTGCGGCTACTCCAGAGCCATGCCTTCTCAGTAACTCAGACATTCTATTTAGAGCGGTAGGTGCCGGTCCACCCAAATGAGCGACAACCCGGTTGATTTCCGGAAGCCGATGTTCCAGATCAAATTGATCCATAATTTCGTATGCCAATGCGCTTCTCACATAAGAAAGAGCAACTTCCTTGTCGACACCGTTTGCGCGTTGCCCTGTCATCAAATCTATATTGTACGCCTCTTCGGGATCAAAACGCTCCAGTCCCGCTGCTATCACCGCAAATCGGCGGTCAATGCACTGGGAGCAACGTCCACAATGAGGATATTGTGTGGTCATGTTGTAAACATCAGCACAGCTTCTTGTGTGAGCAATTTCCGCCGCAAAACCCAGATTGTTTATCGTTTCGACCACATCTTTTTTCGTTCGCCAGAAGTAGGGATTCTCAATTCGCACTGGAATTTCGAGAATCTTGCCAAACAGGTTTGTGAACCGGGTCAGTGTTTGAGGATGCGTGGTTCTTGTAGCACGAGTCCCGACCGCGTAGGTAACTGGCGGTAGGTTTAAGCTGACAATACCATTTTCATAAAAACGGACTTTATCCAATCCAAATGCCACTGCATTAGCTGCACCAAGTGCAGCAAAAAGAAACGAGCGCGTACGATGGGTTCCTTCTCTGTTTGTGCCGGCCTTGAGTTGAACCTTGATCGGAATATGCATGAGCTTTTCAGGCCCAACTTTTTCTCCAATCGTTTTTTGCAGTTCTCTCTGAACTTTGGCCATTTTACCAGATGAATGGTGGCTGATTAGAGCCACATTTTTCTCGCGCTCTACAATCTCCTCAAGAACACCAGCAAGTGAATCCAGACCACCGGAGAACATTACTGCAGTATCTGGTTGCCAGCTGCTTTCCCCACCAAATCTAAAATATTTGCTAGCTTTTGCAGGTTCAGCGTTCTGGGTAAATGAAAAGTGGAACCTGTCATCAGACAGGAACATTAGTGTTTCTTCCAGATCGTGATTGATGTCTTCTCTGGACCAAATATCAATACAGCGAACCGGCACCTCGACATAAAATGTTCGATGCCACTTTGCTCCCATCTTTTGACCAACTGATCCACCACGACTGACACTTGAATCGATCGCATATACGAGGGCAGCAATTTCAATGAGGTCCATTACATGGTCTGGAAGACGAGCAACCAGACTTTTGCTCAGTGCGCCAATCCTAAGGTCGACTAACTTCTCAACACCATCCAGTGTAAAGCGCAGTATTTCATCCCCGCGTGTATGTTGTCGCGGGGTGTGACATATTACCTGGTATTCAGGCGGCGGCACGCCGCCGTCCCAGTTCTGATCTCATTTTCTTGAACACATAGCGTGTGAACTTGTTAATCGCGTCCGGGGTTAGGTTATCTTCCTTCCAAACGGTTTTCCCATACCAGCCACTGGCAAATTCCTCGACAATCCGCGACGTTTCATAGGTGTGTAGATACAATGCCTTTTCAAACCGCACACGGTCGGCATCTGATGCAAACCGTGAATCAACTCCCGTGTGGTTTGCCAGTTCCCGGCTCAGATAATAATCAAGCGATTTGTATGTCAGGCGCGCGAAGAAACCCCTTGCTAACTGAGCAAAACGTTGACCACCGGCAAACTTGCCCAGTTCGCTTCGAATTTCATGGGGTTCGGAATTAAACAAGCCTGGTAGACGATCCCTCAGTTGCACTGACAAGGTTTCAAGCAATGCAGCCCTTGCCAGTTCTCCTAAATCAGATGAACGGCCAATCTCAAAGGCATTGCGATCAATTGCATCGCTAACCCCTGACAACAGTGCCGAAACTGATCCAAGAGCATTGGCATCCATACCCAGTCGTTTGAGTTCATCTTCAAAACCTGGTGAACGAGCCATCAAAGGCAGTTCAACCAACAATTTGGAAATGAATTGAAACGAAGGATCATCGGAGGAACAGTCTAGATCACGTTCAGAGGCCCGTGCAGCAGCTTCAGCTATCTGTTCAAGCGGAGCATCAGAATCCAGTAAATCAACAACCTGTCGCCATTTTTTGGTCTGCGGCAGTGTTCCGAGTCTGATATGGCCCATAGCGTTCTCCCAAACTGGGTGTCAGAATGCAGCCTGGATCGGTCAAGGTAAAGCAAAATCGGCAAGAAAACACGACCTGAAGCTTACCCTACGCTTACCTGAAGGCAAGGGCGATTGGGCATAAACAGGTTAACTCATTGATTTTATTGGTGCCCCCACACGGACTCGAACCGCGGACCTATTGATTACAAATCAATAAAGTTAATTATTTTTCCTTTCATTAACATTGATAATACTTAACGAATTGACTCCCGTCTATAAACTTAATTTAAAAAGACCT
>JAAENI010000585.1 GCA_024224595.1 Hyphomicrobiales bacterium | reverse complement strand
TGCTCTTATTCGGTATCTGAATCATCCGTTATCGCCGCATAAAAAACTTGCACCTCTGTTCCCGGGTCAACCCAATACCGCCATATCAAATAGCCGGCTGCAGCGCATTGTCAAAGACCAGGCCAAAAAAGTCGGAATAAAAACCAATGTGACACCGCGCGTACTCAGACATTGTTTTGCCACCGAAATGTACCATCAAAACGTTCCACTAGACGCTATCCAATACATGATGGGCCACGACTCAATTGCCGATACTTCTATTTATGTTCATGTCTCGGATAAATTGAAACAATTGGCTCTAGACAACATTCGCATCTCAGGGAGGTTATCATGGCAGTAGCCACATCAGACTTCTTCAAGTACATCGATGAATTTTTTAGTTACCGTCACAATATCTATGAAGTCAGCCGACAAACCGCTAAAAGCAACCGCGTTGATCTGAATCTGTTTAAAAATTTCATCGAATCGCAGAATCAAAAAACCATCTGTGGACCGGCGGTAATCGACTTCCAATACTATCTTAAATATCAACGTCACAATTGCGGCGCATCCATCAACAGAAAGATCTTTACCCTCAGAAGCTATGCAAACTTCTTAAAGATCTATGAGCCCTCCGGCACCGATGCATTGCCCTTTTATGACGTGCTTAAAATACGTTCCGGTTATCGAAAACTACCAGGCGCCCTGACACCGCAGCAAATTAGGCTCTTGCTAAAGCAGATCGATACCCACACGATCCTGGGCATTCGCGACTACGCCGTCTATGCCTTGATGTATCAGCTCGGCTTGCGCGTCGGTGAAGTTCATGGCCTCAATCTGGAAAATATCGA
>JAAENI010000584.1 GCA_024224595.1 Hyphomicrobiales bacterium | reverse complement strand
CTCAATATACTGCGCGCCAACGGCGAACAAAATATCGCAGATGCCCTCTGGCGCAACGCACTCGACTTCAACAGACCTCTAAAATACCGATACAAGTAATTAGCGTTGAACAGCCCTGCAGCCCCACCCATGCAGAAGCTGTTCTACAAATACTGGATGATTGGTTTATTGCGCATGGGTATAAGGGTTGGGCGGAGCAAAACGAGTTTGAAGAGTAATTTCAAAAATTTTGCCAAAGAAGGTAACCACGATCTAACTAAACTGCATGTTACCCAATGTCATTTCATTTGGTCTGATGCTAACGGTAATTGTTAAATGCACTTGGTTTTCATCGTGAAAACTGGTGTCGTCTTCAGCAACTGATCAGTTTCCACGGAAGCTTTGGTTATCAATCTGTCATCTTCCAGCAACACAAACATTGGTTTTTGATGATTTGGCGCGTTGCGTTCAATATATCCCTGATTGGCATCTGGAATGGAGAGTGCGTCAAACAAGGTTTTTAACCGGCCATCAAGGTCACCGGATTTTAATATGTTGCCCGGGTTTTGAGGCCGCAGCATCAGGATATCTATACTGCACAACAGGTCCAAGTCCTGGGAAACCAGCGGTACAAAATTCCAGTCATATAGAGCATATTTCTTCGCCAGATATTGTTTTTTATAGTTCGGCGCATCGCCACCACTTTGATCACCGCCAAGCAATAATACACTTGGACCACTCCTTTCACCGTAAGCGTCCTGCTCACTCACCAGCAACGTAATTCTAAGGCAGCAACTCGTCAATGCGCTT
>JAAENI010000583.1 GCA_024224595.1 Hyphomicrobiales bacterium | reverse complement strand
GCAAAAAGGTCAATGCAAATCGCATAAAATATTAAAAGCATTCGCTTTATAGTTTGTTCTTTCATGCTCGTTCCTTTAACGCACCATCGTGGCTAAATCATACAATGCCTGCGGGAAAATAAATAACAGGATACAGCCGGAAACCGTAATGGCGATAGCCAGCAAGATAGGCCGGGGTGCTTCTTTAATGCCGCTATTGCCGTCGCTGTTACCTGTTTTGTTAAAAAAACCACGCACCGGTATCGGCAGCAAATAGGCGATATTCAATAGTGAACTGACCATCAGAACACCCATCAGTATCAGATGGCCTGACTCAAGTGTCCCCTGCATCAAATACCATTTACTCCAGGTCCCTCCAGTAGGGGGCAGGCCGACCACACTTAGCGCACCAATGGTGAAAGCGGCCATAGTAAATGGCATTGTGCGCCCAAGCCCGACCATGTCGTTGATTTCCGTTTTCCTTGACGCAACATAAATCGCGCCAGCGCAGAAAAATAGCGTGATCTTACCAAAAGCGTGCATGACAATGTGCATACTTGCGCCGGTGACACCCGCCTGGGTCGCCAGCAACGCACCGAGCGTGACATAGCCTAGCTGTGAGACCGTGGAATAGGCCAACCGGGCCTTTAGATTGTTCTGGCGCATTGCAATAAGTGAAGCCAGCAAAACGCCACCTCCGGCTACATACAGCAGGATATCGCGTGCTTCCAGACTTGCCAGCAAATCGATACCGAAAATATAAACGGCAATCTTAAGCACAGTGAAAACCCCCGCCTTGACCACAGCCACTGCATGAAGGAGCGCACTGACCGGCGTTGGCGCAACCATAGCGGCAGGTAACCAGCGATGAAACGGCATCAGTGCCGCTTTACCCACACCAAAGAAGAACAACAGCAATATTATCCCGACAACAAATTTGTCTGCGCCCTCAGCAAAAATACCGCCCGGGCGAAAATCGAGGGTTCCGGTCGAATGATATGTCCAAATCATCGCTGGCAGGAACAATGCGATTGAGGTCGTCAGCAGAATACCAAGATAAACCCGTCCGCCCTTGCGCGCATGGTCGGTTCCCGCATGGGTGACCAGCGGGTATGTGGAAATCGTCAGCATTTCGTAAAACACAAACAGCGTCAACAGGTTTGCTGAAAACGCCAGACCAAGAGTAAAGGCAATAGCCACGGCAAACCCTACATAAAAGCGTGTCTGATTCTGCTCGTTGTTTCCCCGCATATAACCGATCGAATAGATCGATGTGACAACCCATAAAAAACTGGCCATCAAGGCAAATATCATGCCTAGTGGTTCCAGCGAGAATTGCAGAGTGAGCCCAGGAAATGGTTCAGCGAATGTGTAGCGGGTGGTTTCGTTGTTAAAGACGCCAGGCAGAAGATTTAACACCAGCAGGAATGTTGTCACGCCGGTCGCCAAAGTGAAAAATTCGCGAAGATTCGGATTTTTGCCGGCCAATGCAATCAACAGAGCGCCGAGGAATGGCAATACGACAATGATCGCCATCAACATGCCGGGATCAAAATTGGTCATTGCTACTTGCCTCCCAGCAGGCTTTGTGCCGCCTGCATCGCCGCATCAACGCTCAACTGCGTAAAGATACCGAAATATATGGTGGCCAAGGCCAAAATCCATGTCGGGATTAGCAGCGCTAATGGTGCCTCCCCCCTTTCGATGGCAGCAGCTTCGGGTTGATTGAAATAGGCGGCCTCTACGATGCGCCAGATATAGGCGACAGCCAGCAGCGAACCCAACAGCACGCTGATGATAATAATCATACCGACTACACCATGTTCCAGCGCTGCCAGTACCAGGTACCACTTGGAGACAAATCCCGCGGTCAGCGGCATGCCGATAATTCCGAGACCGCCAATCACGAATGCCGCCATTGTCCACGGCATCGTTTTTCCCAGTCCTTTGAAATTATCAATTGTTGCATCGCCCTGCTGATAGAAAACGCAGCCGACTGCAAGGAACAAACATCCCTTTATCAGGGCGTGGTTGAACAAATGTAAGATACCTGCACTTAGACCGACCGCGCTCACCAGCGCGATACCGATAATGATATAACCAATCTGAGCAACACTAGAATAAGCCAGCATATGCTTGATATTAAGTTGGAAAATTGCCGATAGCGAACCGACAAATACTGCGATAATCGAGAGTAATATCAAAATGACCTGTAGCGGCATCTCGCCAAAGGCGAAATCCACGCCAAAAATTGTGAAGATAAAGCGAATTAACGAATAAATCGCAACCTTTGTAGCGGTCGCAGCAAGAAAGGCGCTGACCACGGATGGAGCATAAGCATAGGAATTCGGCAGCCAGACATGCAGTGGGAACAGGGCCAGTTTGATGCTGAATCCGACAATCAAAAATGCAAACGCAGCGCGAACGGTATTGGTATCCATGACACCGGGAAGTCGAAGTGCCAGATCAGCCATGTTCAGGGTGCCTGTCATCATATAGATAAACCCGGTCCCGATCAATATCATGGTCGCGCCGATTGTCCCCATTATCAGATACTGAAATGCTGCAGTCAACGCGCGGCGCTCACGCCCAAAACTGATCAGCACATAGCTCGACAGTGAAGAAATCTCTAAAAATACGAAAAGATTGAAGGCATCGCCGGTGATGGTAATGCCTAGTAACCCAGCCAAACACAGCAGCAGTGCGGTATAGAACAAAGAGTGTTTTTGCAGCGGGATTTCTCTGGCGATGCTTCTATTAGCAAACGCAAATGTAACGGCAGCGATTGCTGAGACAATCAGCAATACAAAAGCGCTCAGACGATCTACTCTATACTCTATTCCCCAGGGCGGTTCCCAGCCACCCATGGCGTAGGATATGATTTCGCCGTTTAAAGTGCGATGAAAAAGTACTATGGATATTGCCAGGCCACACAAGGCGACGCCGAGAGCCAACAGCCAGGCCAGGCTGGATTTGCGCAATAGTAAGCAGATGGGTGCAGCCAACAATGGCAGCACAATCTGAAGCGCTGGAAGATGGCTCAATAAAGCTTCTATTATAACGTCCTGTCCTGTAGGTAGATTTCGTCTTCTTCGATTGTGTCATAGGCCTCCTTGATTCGCACAATTAAGGCAAGACCAAGGGCAGTAGTCGCCACGCCAACCACAATCGCAGTGAGAATCAGCACCTGGGGTAGTGGGTTTGCATAAATTTCCACCCCTTCAGTCAGAATTGGCGCCGTGCCACCGGATATTTTCCCGATGCTGATATACAGAATGAAAACCGAAGTCTGAAAAATATTCAATCCGATTACCTTCTTGATCAGATTGTTTGCTGCGATGACGACGTAAAAGCCGAGCATCATCATCAAAATAACAATCCAATAATTGAAAAGCCCGACTATCATGTTGATTTATCGCCTTCTTCCATGGCATCGGGAGGCACGGCGGCCCGTCCGGCAAAATTGAAAAAGACCGATAACATTACCGATGCTACACACAGCGCCACTCCCAGTTCTATCAGGATAATACCCAGATGCTGTCCGTGCACCGGGTCATGAGCCAAAGCGCCATAGTCGAGATAGTTGCCGCCCAGAATTAGTGATGCTACGCCCGTGCCAACATATAACAACACCCCAACGACCATTGTAAGTCTGATCACGCGCATACTGACAACTTTATAAACCGCTTCCAATCCGTAAATCATGGCATACAGGATAAAGGCGACGGCAAAAATTACACCGGCTTGAAATCCGCCGCCCGGACTGTATTCACCGTGAAACTGGACATAAAGCGCAAAAAGCAGGATTAACGGGATCGTTATTTTGGAAATGACATGCAGTATTGTGTGATTGTTTAAACTGGCTGTGTCGGCAAATTGTGAATACCGTCGCCCCGATGCATCATACATGAACCCGAGTAATGCCAATACACCTATACCGGCAGTGAAAATGACGAAGACCTCGCCCAGCGTATCATAGCCCCTGTAACTGGCAAGAACGGAAGTAACTGCATTTGGAATGCCGATTTCCTGCAGGGATTGCTGAATGTACCGAGGAGCGACATGATTATGTGCAGGTGCCAAAGGGTCGGACAGATATGGCATATCAAGGGTTGCATATATCAGCGCAGCGCCGGTGATAGTGACGGCAAGAATAGGTGCCATTGTTGCTCGGATGGTTTTTTTTACCCGTGGTGCGGAGGTATTGCGGATCAGGGCAAGCGTGCCAAGCATCAGAATGGGTGATATTCCTGCCCCGATAGCGGCCTCTGTCATTGCCACATCAGGCGCATCCAAATTAAGGAAAAAGCTAGCGGTCAACAGGCTGAATATTCCAAACAGCATGACAAGGGCAAAAAGATCACGCAGGAATATCGATGCCATGGCGGTCGCCAAAAGCATGCTCAACAGAGCTATGTTAATCACAATGTCTATGATTCGACCTCTTTGTTGTCCAAAATCGGCTCGGGACCTTCGCGCCGTGCAGTTTTGATAAGAATGTGGGCTACGGTGGGGCTAGTATAGGCTAAGATGAGCATCACAAGAAGCAGTTTCAGGAGCAACACACTCAAACCTGCTTGAAGAATCAATCCGAGCATAATCAGTCCCATACACGAAGTATCCGTGATGCTGGACGCATGCAGGCGGGTATAAATATCTGGAAAACGGAAAAGACCTATAGCTCCGGTAATGCCAACAAACCCGCCAGTCAACAGGCAGATCCAGCTTGCAACGTCGATCAACAATTCCATTAACTGCTCTCCCGCTCTCTGGTCCGTCGTTCATACTCAAAAAAGCGCAGGACTGCGATCATGGCGATGAAATTGATCAGCGCATAGACTAATGCAATGTCAACAAAGGAGGATTGATCGGAGACAACGCCAAGTACGGCGACCAACAGAACAATTTTCGTGCCAAACATATTGACGGCCAAAATGCGGTCAAAAAGAGTGGGGCCTAAAAAGGCCCGCACCAATGCCAGCACCATAACAATCATTATAGCAATGGATACGGCCAGAAACATATCTATACGTCCTCCAGTACCGTGACCCGGCGATCCATTTCCCCCAGTTGCAAATCTTTGGCTGCCTGGCGGGTTAGCGCATGAACTTCCAGGATATCATCGTGTATAGACATCGTGATCGTTCCCGGCGTCATAGTTATGGAATTTGCATAAAGAACCTTGCCGGCATCGGATTTCTGACCGGCTTTGCAGGTAACGATTGTCGGGCTTATGGATTTTGAACCGAGCCAGATGCGTCTTATGACATCCATATTGGACTTGATGATCTGCCCTATCATCCAAAGAAGGTAACCTGGCAATCGCAGAGACATCATAATTAGCGGGAAAAATTCTCCGTCCTTTTCCTTCATTCGCCAGGTAATAGCGATCACGATGACAACCGACAAAAACCCAAACCCAAGCAGTAATGGTTTGAAATAGCCCGAATTAATTAGCCAGAAACCGGTCAGGATGATCCCAAAATTTATTACAACTTTCATAGCTAAAACTTAAGATCCCTAAACAAACCGTTTTCCGAAATGAAACTATAAGGAAGTCAAAAAGGAATGGCAATTAACCATCCTCCATTTTTCTTTGCTATTTCTTTTATTACTGATGGTCAAGGTGGACCAAATTGAACGGTCCTGATACCTTGATTGGTGGCAATGGCAATAATGCCGCCATGTTGAATGCGATGGTGGTCAGTGTCTGAGTTGAGGCTTTGAATAACAGAACGCAAACGACTTTCTGGTTCCAATATTCACATAGTCCTGGCAGGGTTTCCAAGTGCGGCTTCCATGCACCAGTCTAAACACAATATCCGAAACGATGCACTGGTGAATGGGTAGATAAACTACGGTATTGATAAAGCGTTCAGCGGGCCATATCCGATTAAAAATATAGCGGAATATTCAAATGTGTGTGTTATGCTAAATCACTATTTGATAGGCATGCGAAATATGAATCTGGGTGGGTTGGCCAAGTTTTTTGCGCCAATTGATGATGGAAGAGTAAGTGAAAACGATGAACACGGTTGGCTTTCTTGGCGAACGGAAATTCGATGCACAACCTGCAATAGCTATCTCGGCCAGATAATTGTGTCGCATCCAGACCTACCGATCTTCGATATGGTATATCGGCCATGCTCTTAAATTTATTGCCACGAGCCCGTGATGCTGTTAGCGATCAGGCAATATAATCTTACCGATATTCAGAACCAGCACAATCCAATCAATCGATGTCCAAGGAAGTAACTGCATGATTTTCAAACAAGGAAATATTTCTCCCCCCATTGCGGAACGCAGAACTTTAGAGCTTGAAATTCATGGCATCAAAAGAACAGATGATTATGCATGGCTTAGGGCGGAAAACTGGCAAAATGTAATGCGAGACCCGGATTTGCTGGCTGATGACATCCGCTCCCATCTTGAGGCAGAAAATGCTTATCAGGACGAACAAATGGCTGATACCAAAGAATTGCAGAAGCGTCTGTTTGATGAAATGAAGGGCAGAATCAAGGAAGATGATTCATCAGTTCCCATGAAGGATGGTGAATGGTCTTATGGTGTTAATTTTGTTACCGGTGGAGAACATGCCAAATTTATCCGTATTCACCACTCAAACAAAGAAAAACAAATGCTGCTGGATGGCGACAGTGAAGCCGCTGGACATAGCTATTTTCGCATAGGCGGTACCAATCACTCCCCAGATCATAATCGAGTGGCCTGGTCATTTGATGACAAAGGGTCAGAGTATTTCACCATTAAATTCAGGGACCCGCAAAATGGCGTTGATCTGCCTAATCATATTTCAGAATCAGATGGCGGCGGCATTTGGACCAAAGACAGTAAGGGATTTATTTATTGCAAGCTGGATGAAAATCATCGCCCATCGAAAATGTACCTGCACCGTATGGAACAAGAAAACTCACAAGATGTTCTTATCTTTGAAGAGAAGGACCCGGGCTTTTTTATGGGGGCTGGAAAAACCCAATCCGGTGATTGGATCATTGTCGATATTCATGATCATCAAACCTCCGAGGCATGGTTGATACCAGCAGATGAGCCGCAACGTGAGCCACAGCTGGTTGCCAGCCGCGAGACTGGTGTTGAATACTCAATCGATGAAAGTGGCGGGCAATTTTACATATTGACCAATCGTGACGATGCACCAGATTTCAAAATCATGACCTGCCCCGTTGATACACCGCAAGTCGAACACTGGCAGGACCTGGTAGCCCATAAAAATGGTTGCCTGATTTTAAACCATGCTGTTTTCAATGAATATATGGTGCGGCTGGAACGTGAAGATGGTTTACCAAGGCTTGTGATTCGCAGGCTTTCCGATGGAGAAGAACACGCGATCGCGTTTGAAGAAGAAGCTTATTCACTTGGGTTTGGCGGGGCTTATGAATTTGATACGCAGGTCTTCAGGTTTAGTTATTCCTCGATGACGACCCCTTCCCAAACTTATGAATATAATATGCGCACACGCGAGCGAATATTGCTCAAAACTCAAGAAGTGCCCTCCGGACATAACATCGATGATTACGTAACCAAACGCCTGCAGGCTCCCGGTCATGACGGGGAATTGGTTCCCATTTCGCTGATCTATCATAAAGACACCAAAATTGATGGAACAGCACCCTGTCTGCTTTATGGGTATGGTGCATACGGCATGTCGATGCCGGCATCATTTAACACCAACAGCCTGTCGTTGGTTGATCGCGGGTTTGTCTATGCAATTGCTCATATCAGGGGCGGAACCGATAAAGGATTTGCATGGTATGACAAGGGCCGCCGCGAATTTAAACAAAACACGTTTAAAGATTTTATCAGTGCCGGTGAACATCTGATTGATCAGCAATACACTGCCAGGGGAAAAATAGTAGCTCATGGTGGTAGTGCTGGTGGTCTGTTAATGGGAGCCGTTGCCAACATAGCCCCGGAGCTTTTTGCCAGTATTATTGGCGAGGTACCATTTGTTGATGTGCTCAATACAATGCTTGATGACACCCTGCCACTCACACCGCTGGAATTTCCTGAATGGGGCAATCCGATTGCCAGTGTTGAAGATTATCAGACCATCGCCAGTTACTCGCCCTATGATCAGATCAGCGCTCAGAATTATCCACCAATACTGGCGGTAGGGGGATTGACCGACCCAAGGGTAACATATTGGGAACCGGCAAAATGGGTGGCAAGACTACGGGTAACAAAGACAGATAATAATCCGGTATTGTTAAAGACAAATATGGATTCAGGCCATGGTGGTGCGTCCGGACGGTTCCAGCGCCTGCATGAATTTGCATTCACAACGGCATTCGCGTTGAAGAGTGCCGGAAAAGCGGGTAATTAGGTTGTGTCGCATTCGAAAGCGTTCATTTGGCCGCGCCAAGTGGTCTGATCAATTCCGGACATGTCGTAATTATGATATGCCTTACCCAAATATTTTGCACGGTTTGATCTTTATCAAATAACTATTTTCGCGTCACGTTTACTGTCCTGCAATGACATCTGACAATTTCTCTTCCGATAATCGGTCCATCAACGGTAATGGGGCAAACAATCTTTCGCGATTTTTGCCACCACTTCCCGTTTTCATTCTTCAACCCCTGCTCAATCATATTGTAAAAACTGTAGCCAGGCGCCATCCCGAACTGTTTGCGCGATTAGGGGACAGTTGCAAAAAACGATATTTGATTGACCCTTACAATCTGCCCATTTTCCTGTTGTTACAGCCCGATCCCGACCATCCTCAATTGCGCATCTATAACCGGGGTCGCAATGTTCCCTACGATGTATTCATTTCAGGAACGTTCAAAACCCTACTAAGAATGATTGACGGTCAGACTGATAGCGACGCCTTGTTTTTTAACCGTCAATTGAAGGTGACAGGCAATTCTGAAGCGGTAGTCGCATTACGAAATGCGCTTGATAATATGGATGCCACGCTGGCGCAGGACGTAGCTTCATGTTTTGGGCCGCTGTCAAAACCGGTACGGCTGTTGATTGACAGAATTATTAAACCAGGAAAAACAACTCTATGACACAATTATTCAAACCTGAACTTGTGTGTCCCGCGGGAACACCGGCTTCTTTACGCACTGCGGTTGAAGCGGGTGCAGATGCCGTATATTGCGGTTTTCAAGGGCCGACCAATGCCCGCAACTTTCCAGGTCTGAATTTTACTCGGGATGAAATGATTACCGCTGTGGACTGGGCTCATCAGCGCGGTGCAAAAGTATTAAGTGCAATCAATTCATTCCCCACGGCTGGACGCACACAGATATGGAAAGATGCGATTGATGATGCAGTATCCATCGGTGTTGATGCAGCCATCATCGCTGATATTGGAATGGCTGATTATATGCACAAGAGCCATCCTGATCATCGAATGCACTTGTCAGTTCAGGCAGGTGCCTCATCACCTGAGGCCATCAATTTTTACTGTGAACGCTTTGACATCAAGCGGGTGGTATTGCCGCGAATACTGACAGTCGCGGAAATCAAGAAAGTTCATGACGAAATCCCTTGCGAAATCGAGGCATTTGTATTTGGCAATATAGGCATGATGGCAGAAGGCCGTTGCGCGTTGACCAATTATGTAACCGGTTTATCAACCAACATGGATGGTGTGTGTTCGCCGGCCAATTTCGTAAACTATGAAGAGGACGAGAACCTCAATCTCACTACCCGACTGGGTGAATTTGCCATTGACTGCATCTCATGTAATGAGAATGCCGGTTACCCGACAATTTGCAAAGGACGCTATAACACCGTTCACAAACAGGAATACTACGCCTTTGAAGAACCGATCAGTCTCAACCTGACCGCATTACTCCCAGATCTTATGAAAGCGGGGGTAACTGCCCTGAAAATTGAAGGCCGACAACGTTCACGTGCCTATGTGCGCTCTGTAGTGTCCGAATTTCGTGGTGCTGTGGATGCCTATTCTGAGGGCAAATACCCCGATATCAGTAATCTGTTGGCGCTGACCGAAGGCCAAAAGGAAACTCAAGGCGCATTTCGTTCAAAGACCTGGAGATAGTCGATGACAAACCAGATAAGCCCTATATTGACATTGGGACCCGTCCTTTATAACTGGCCAGCTGAAACTTGGCGGGATTTCTATCTCAAGATCGCTGATGAAGCAGCCGTGGAAAAGGTTTACCTGGGAGAGGTGATATGCTCAAAACGTGCGCCTTTGTTTGATCCTCATCTGGAACAGGTTGTCACCCGACTGGAGAACGGCGGAAAAGAAGTGATTTTTTCCACGCTATCGGAAACGACCTCCAACATCGACCGTAAGCTGATGAAAAAAATTGCCGCTTCTGAGGGTTTCAATATTGAGGCCAACGATGTGTCCGCCCTGTGGCATATCAAAGGTCGGCCACACACCATTGGCCCGCATATGAACGCTTATAATGAAGAATCTATGAAATTTTTCACAACCAATGGAGCCACCAATATCTGCCTGCCACCGGAAATGCCTGCCGTAGGAATGAAAAATCTCGGTAAATTGGCAGGCGAAATTGGCGTTGATCTGGAGGTTCAGGTTTATGGACGCATCGGTTTGGCTTTGTCTGCGCGATGTTATCACGCACGCACCTGGGACCGCACTAAAGACAGTTGTAAATTTATTTGCGATATTGATTGCGACGGTATGGACCTGCACACTTTGGAAGGAAAACCTTTCCTCACCATCAACGGCATCCAGACCCAGTCATATACCTGCCTCAATCTCATCAACGAACTGGACGAAATTATCGCCTGTGGTGTTACCGGCCTGCGTATTTCACCCCACAGCACCGGAACACTGGAAACGATTGAAGCTTTTGACGGGGTGCTGAATAAAAAACTGAGTGCGGAAGAGGCAGCGGTGAAACTGGAAGCATCGCGAATTAACGCACCATTCTCAAATGGATTTTACTACCAGAAACCCGGGTTTGAATGGATAAGTAACGGCTCTCACGACTGAGGATCGATTTCAAAACAAAACCAAATTTTTGCCTCCTGTTCCAATAATGGACTAGCAGTCTGTCGGACTTGCACAATCACCGTTAACAAAACTGGATATTGGTCCGATTTTTCGTTAAATATTCCCGATATTCGCCTCAAATGATCGAAATATCGACCTCAATTCCAGTTCTGTTCTCAATAATTGCTCAAGTCCGACAGCCTGCTAGTGTGGGGGAATGGTAACGCCGCTCCATCTGAAATATTAATTTCAGGCTTCATGCCACAAAAATCCAACCTGCCAGTCTGCAATAATTTAGGCTGCGACCGTCGACATATTAATAAACCTTAATTTGTCGATGATGTTCTCCCCGCAAGGCAATGACAATACAAATCTGCAATGCCCACCCTAACTTTGCATAAACAAAAACGGCCCCGAAGGGCTGTTCAATTGTTTTCATAAGTTTCATTGCAATTTCAATATTGACCTTGCAACGCTGCGTTCAAATCAACATCCATCCAGAACACAGCCGATTATTGCTCCGCCGATGATGCCTCCAAGGAGGCCGTTGTTGCGGCGTTGTGGCTGTTGTTGAATGATCTGCGGTCGGCGTTGTTGCACAATTACCTGTGGCTGATGCTGCTGGATAACTCCGCCTTGGCCTATATTACTTTGCAGTACTAATACGCCCGGCTGTTGTTGAACCTGACGGTTAAGCCAGAAGCAGTTGCCTTTGCGGAATAGTCTCTGACCAGCCTTACAAGTTTTTGCCCGTCTTTTCGCTACTCTGCGAGGTGCAGGGCAAATTGAAGGTGTGTGGCCGCTCAACTGATCCAGCAACTCATAGGTAGGCTGCAATGTTGCCAATTGAATTTTGGCAGATTTGGCGTAATTATTACTGCACGAGTGCTCTTCCTGCCCCATAAACCATCAGGTCTGCCTGCAACGCATCCAAGACGGTTCAACTCAGCCTGAATCTCGCGTGTTGCTTCACGGGTCATTACCTTCGGGTGCGTTGTTTTGGTATCTTTCAATACCGCAGTCTTGACCTGCTCTTCTAGTTTCTTACGCAGTGATTTTTCTACAAGGATTTTGCGCGTTTCCAAATTAGCAACTTGTGCTTCTGCTGCCTTTCTGATTCTGGCCAGACGCAACCTGGCAAGATCTCCAAAGAAGCCATTACTACAAGCATTCACGAATGCCTGAAGTTCATCAGGATCCTTGGAATCTTTAACTGCTTCCCAAGTCAATTGTTCCAGGCGCATGGAAAGCAATTTGTCTGTTTCTTGATTTTTGGACACTGTAGGGGAAATTTTTTTAGTAAGCTAGTTCACTCCAACTCTGCTTCACCGGGTTGATATCATTAGCTGTCGCAGACTGATTTGCAGTTGAGTTGGCATCGCCGGTTTTCAAAAAAGCGACCCAGAAGAGATGAATTAATCCGCGGATCAACTCTCACCCATCTGGCGGAGGATTGCCAGGGTAACAATCGACCAGATTTCCCAATACTGGATGAATTGTCGGGTACAGACAGGAAACGGTAATTAATATTGAAAATCAGGCTTTTTCAGCAATACAACCACCGCAACACGCTAGTCTTACACCAGATTTCCTGTAAAATGAGAGGCTATTTAAAAAAATACTAAATATTCGACTGGATAAACTGGTGAATTTCACCAGCAATGAATTCAGGGTGAGTGTGATTGATCCAGTGTCCCGCATCTTCAACTTCAACAATCTTCAAATCATCAGCGAATTCATCCAGACCTGATCTAGCAACTGGCAGTAAAGCCGT
>JAAENI010000582.1 GCA_024224595.1 Hyphomicrobiales bacterium | reverse complement strand
TGAAAAATAACCGCCAGGGCTTCAATAATTGGCAAATTGTACCTCAGATGCTAAAGGATGTTTCTCAGGGTGATACCCAGTTAACGCTTTTGGGGCAGACATTTCCATCGCCACTGCTACTGGCTCCAATTGGCGTACTGGAAATGGCACACCCCGAGGGAGATATTCCAGTAGCCAAGGCGGCCGCTGGATTGGGTGTGCCCATGATTTATTCCAGCCAGGCGTCGGTACCGGTTGAAAACTGGGCTGCCGCCATGAGCGACGTTCCCCGTTGGTTTCAATTGTATTGGAGCAAATCGAATGAACTTGTAAAAAGCTTTATCAAGCGAGCGGAAAAAAGCGGTTGTAGTGCCATTGTTGTTACCCTCGACACCACAATGCCCGGCTGGCGAGTGCGCGACCTCGATCTTGCTTTTCTGCCTTTCATGCACGGCATGGGCATTGCGCAATACGTCAGTGATCCCGTTTTTCAACAGCTTATCGATGAACCTGATGAAACGAACCTGGTAGAACCCAAACGCCAGTTGAGTTGGCAAATGATCAAAACTATCGTTAGTTTGATGCGAAAATATCCAGGTGGTTTTCTGGAAAATATTCGCAGTCAGCGGCCGGTTAAAGCCATGCGAAAATTCATCAATATCTTCATCAATCCTGCCCTTAGTTGGGAAGACCTGTCTTTTTTACGCCAACATACCCAGTTGCCCATTTTGCTCAAAGGTATCCTTCACCCGCAAGACGCTCAGAAGGCACTTGATTATGGTCTGGATGGTATCATCGTTTCCAATCACGGTGGTCGGCAGGTGGATGGTTCCATCAGCGCCATTGAAG
>JAAENI010000581.1 GCA_024224595.1 Hyphomicrobiales bacterium | reverse complement strand
TTAGCAATACAGTACAAAATAGTTCTTGGATAATCACTACCGATTCCGGGTGGACCAGCAATTGAACATTCTAACGGCGTAGGGTCAAAACCACTGCTGTCCCACTTAACAGCGAAAAAATAGCCCGATTTCATTGGTCTTTTTGATATAATGGATTCACCATAAATCATTGAATCAAAAGGTGAAATCGGGCTATGGCTTTCAATCATACAGTACTCGGACAACTTGTGAAATCTGTACCAAGACTTGAATTCGAGCAACTCGCGCAACAGTATGACGGCAAGCGCCGCAGTAATGCACTTCCCCGCTGGAGCCAGTTCATTTCCCTGCTGTTGGGGCACTTGGGCAACCGTCATAGTTTGCGTGATATCGAGACTGCATTGGCGACGCAACCCTCTCAGCACTACCACTTGAATATTGCTAACGTCAGTCGCTCTGCATTGGCCCGTGCCAATGAAAAACTTGACCCTGATTTTTATCAGCAACTCTTCTATAAACTCTACCAGCGTTGTCAGCAATCCGGGGCAATTCCCGGCAAGCAGTTCCGTTTTAAAGGCAAGTTATTCTCTTTGGATGGTTCGCTGATTGATCTATCCATGAAGGTTTTTCCCTGGGCCGATATTGCGCCAAAGAAAGCCGCTTTCAAGCTGCATCCTGGACTGGATCACGATGGATTGATCCCAGCTTTTGCAGAGGTCTCCGAAGGACTGGGTTCAGAAATGGAAGCGGTGAACACCTTTGATTTTCCCGTCGGCAGCGTACTGGTTTTTGACCGCGGTTATAGTAGCTAAACTTGGCACAAAGGCTTGTCAGATAAGGGATTGTTCTGGGTTACACGATCAAAGCGCAACATGAAATTCGATGTCATTAAGGATTTCCCGGTCAAAGAAAACACCGGTGTAGTCAGTGACCAACTCATCTCCCTGAGCAGCGCCAGCGCGCTCAAAGCGGGCCTTAAACCCATACGTCGGGTTGTGTATATTGATGCCGATACAGGCAAGCGCTACGTATTCATTACCAATCAGATGCGCTGGTCAGCGCGGACAGTGGCCGACATTTATAAATCACGCTGGGAGGTTGAGCTATTTTTCAAATGGATCAAGCAAAACCTGAAGATTAAAAGCGTTCTTGGCCACACGATCAATGCTGTTGCCACGCAGATATTTGTGGCGCTATGTGTTTACCTGTTGATGGCCTATTTGAAATTTATTTCCCAGTCGGGCTTCAGCATTCAGGCAATCCTCAGGGTGCTGCAAATGAACATGTTTTTACGTCGCCCGATTGAGCAGTTACTGCATAAGCGAAAAGCTGACCCGCCCAGCCCTCAAGCAGCATTTTCACTGAGGTTCGC
>JAAENI010000580.1 GCA_024224595.1 Hyphomicrobiales bacterium | reverse complement strand
TGTTCTGCACCAATGATCTAGCAGTCTGTCGGACTTGCACAATCACTGTTAACAAAACTGGATATTGGTCCGATTTTTCGTTCATTTTCGTTAAATATTCCCGATATTCGCCTCAAATGATCGAAATATCGACCTCAATTCTAGTTCTGTTCTCAATAACTACTCAAGTCCGACAGCCTGCTAGCCTGACCACAGCTCCTATACCGGGTATCGGGGCGAGCATGGGCGATCGTTACTGAAATCAGCAGGCCTGCAATCACGATAGATGTAGTTTTGAGGATATTCACTGAAATGGTTTCGCCATATGGTGACTTTTATTAGACCCGTATCAGGTTGTAATATTGGTATGAAGTTACAATGCCAGCAAGAATTCCGGGTTGGATTTGTGAATACTATCACAATACCGGTTGTCCAAACTGTGCCAGCTTCAAAAAGCCTTGAATGTTAATGTCGTCAGGGTGCGCTCAATACCGTCAATCGGATGAATATTCTGATTGACGAAATGGCCAATATCTTCGCCGTTTTCCACATAGAATTTTGCCAGCAAATCATAATCACCACTGGTGGAATAAACTTCAGATGCTATTTCTCGCTCAGCCAGGGCTGCTGCCACTTTGTAGGCATTGCCAGGTTTGCATTTGAATTGGACGAAAAAGCACTGCATGGTTCACCTGTGTATCCGCATAATTTTACATCATTTGAGACGATATTGATACCATTAGATGAATACAACTGATAACGATAGCTTTGATAGTGTATTATCCAAGGGCAATTAGTCATGTCACAAATGATATTAATATTGAATGGTCCAAATCTCAATTTACTGGGTACAAGGCAACCCGATGTTTATGGTAAAACTACCCTTGGTGATATCGAAAATAGTTGCAGGATCAGAGCTGATTTTCAAGGTATGAAAGTGGATTTCAGGCAATCAAATATTGAAGGTGAACTGGTAGACTGGCTGCACGAAGTGCGCCTTTCCCATGCCGGTGTCGTTATCAATGCTGGTGCTTATACTCACACCTCAATTGCCCTGATGGATGCCGTTTCCAGTATTGAATTGCCGGTCGTTGAAGTGCACTTGTCCAATATTCACGCGCGCGAGGAATTTCGTCACCAATCATATATCTCCAGGGTAGCGATAGGACAAATTTGCGGATTTGGTGCACTGAGTTATGAATTGGCGCTGGACGCACTCGCAGCTCACATTCAGAATTCCTGAAAAAGATTAAGCTGTTATCGGGATTTCTTAAATCAATTTATTCGAGCAGGTAAAGTTTTATGACTGCAACGCAAAGTCAAAATACGGGTGACATTGTAATAATCGGCGCAAGTCACGCCGGCGTTCAGATGGCTGTCAGTTTGCGTGAGGCAGATTTCGAAGGCTCCATTACGCTGATCAGTGATGACCCGCAAACGCCATATCATCGCCCACCTTTATCAAAGGCATTTTTGAAAGACGAAAACCATGGAATACAGGTGCTGCGCGCTGAACAATATTTTGATGACAATAACATAAGGCTGATAAAACCAGTTCGTGCCGTTCAAATTGACAAGGAGAATGGTGTTGTTATGCTGGATAATGGCCAGTCACTGGAATATTGGAAATTGATCATCGCCACCGGTGCCCGCCCAAGGTCGATTGATATTCCAGGAATTGATAGCGATGAAATCTGTCAATTGCGCGATTATAACGATGCTCAACTACTTCGAAAAGCTGCGCGTTCCGGCAAAAAGGTTGTGATTGTCGGTGGAGGATTTATTGGACTGGAAGCCGCAGCTACTCTGAAGTATCTGGGTATGGATGTTTGTGTTGTTGAAGCCGCTCCACGGTTGATGGGCAGGGTTGTCGCCCCCCAGATTTCCCAGTTCGTTTTGGAAAAATTTCAATCAATGGGCATTAAAGTATTTCTGGATACGCCAATCTCACAAATTGAAACCGAAAACAGAAAAGTTTCCGGTGTGATATGTGGGAATCAGAAATTTTCAGCTGATATCGTATTGATCGGTATCGGCGTAATTCCCAATGATGAATTGGCAAAAGAAGCGGGTCTTAAAACCGAAAACGGTATTGTTGTCGATGCTCATTTTCAGACATCAGCCGATAACATCTATGCCATTGGTGATGTTTGTGTTTATGAACACTGGTTAACAGGCACCCGTATCAGGCTGGAAAGCGTACAAAACGCCACTGATCAGGCTAAAAATCTGGCTGACACCCTGACCGGCAATCCACAGGCATATCGTGCTGTTCCCTGGTTCTGGTCCGATCAGGGCGACATGAAAATACAAATGGTTGGGTTGAGCCATAATTCAAAAACGCTGGTGACTCGCCAGAACCCGCAAAGGGCAAGCCTTTCCGCTTTCCACTATGATGAAAACGGCAGGCTCATTGCAATTGACACCATCAACTCACCAGCCGATCATATGGCCGGCCGAAAACTGATTGAAGCGGGCATTTCGCCCACTGCCGAACAAGCAGCGGATGCTGATTTTCGTATCAAAAGCCTTCTGGTTTAGTGCTCAGGCAACAATGCTATTGTGGCAACTTCTGTAACTGGATGAAGTCTATGAATTTTAAGTTACGCCAGGCGCGCCCCGATGAGGCACAATTGCTGAGTAATCTGGCCATGAGTTCAAAACAGTCGAATGGTTATGATGATGAATTCATGGAGCAGTGCCGAGACGAATTAACCGTCACCGAAAAGAGTCTTTTAGCGGCAGAATTTTGGGTTGCTGAAACGGTAGCTGAAAGCGGTGCCGTGTGCGGCTGTGTCGGGCTTTCAGTCGATGAGGCGGGAAATTCAGCTGAAGTATATTCGTTCTTTGTTGACCCGGATTGGAAGAGAAAAGGAATAGGGCGCTTGCTTTGGCTGGACCTTGTGAAACGAGCCGGTAATATTGGGATCAGGCAAGTACGTCTTGACGCAGACCCTTGCGCCGTTGCTTTCTACGAGGCGCTGGGTTTTGAGACTGTCAGCTATAAACCCTCTGGCTCCATTGCCGGGCGAACCTTGCCACATATGACCACAACATTGTTGTGGGTTCCATTTCCTTTGTGATATTCAATTTAGATGAATGGATTTTATCCAGCCAGTTCAGGATGCTCATAAGCCTCAGGATAGCTCATCGGATGCCCAGGGCCCCAGCGCCACCACATTGTTCCACGAGCACCCAAAATATCCCTGGCGACAATGCACCAGTGAATTATTGGATGGTATGCCCGGCAAGGCATAAACCCGGCATAACCATCGGCAAAGAAGCGGGTAATCCAGGATGCGGGCACCATTGAGTTTCATTCGCACATAGTAGACCGGGTCATGCCGATAAAGGGTAGGGAACAGACGCAAATCAGCTTCTGTGAAAGTGTTTCCTGTGAGGAAAGGGCGGTTGGCTTTTGCCAGTCTGTTTTCCAGTTCATCGAGCATATTGAAATAATTTGTGATGACCGCGCCGTATACTGCCTGACTCGAGGAAAATCCCGCTTTGCAAGCACCATTATTGATGTTGACATAGATCAGGTTATTCAGTCTATCAATCGCATTACGCAAGCCTGCATTGTTATCACCCTGTGGAAATAAACCCGGGCGATCTGCATCACTTAACGCACTTCCCAGCGGTTTTGCCTGCTGGTTTAACATGCGAATGATCTCAGCACTTTCGTTTGCCACAATACGCTTGCTTTTCTTATCATACAGGATTTGGACACTGGTTTCACGCGACCCTTCAGCCTGGCAAATTTCTGTCGTCAATCACAGGTTTCGGCCTGTCGCAGTTTCCGTTGTGCACTCCGGCAGGTCTAATCCCGTGAGTGTGGCTATGCGCTGTGGGTTGAATTCCCATCGACTGGCTTCAATGGTGTCATCATCACCAGCATGCGACTGGGAAAGGCGACGTCCATGGTGATGGCGTCCTTCAGCCCCAGAATGTTTCTGGCCGGCGTCAACCCGGGCTTCCACGACTGCGCTGTCGAGCGTGGGTTTGGATGACGCGGGTATAATTGTGGCTCACTTTTGCGTATACGAACAAATAGGGATTACCAAAAATCTATTTGACAATAACGGTGATCACTTCGGAAAAAACCGGTGGATTGTGCGGGATGTGATCCTTGTCGCCCAAAACCAGTTGAATGGTATGAATACCTGGTTCAAGTTCGAGCGTGGTTTCCGTTTGCCCCTTGTTGAAATGGATGTTGTTTTCATCCGAAATGATATCAACGTCCAGTTCGTCTTTTCCATCTTTACCCTCACCAAGAGGTGCACGGTCAAGCAGGATGTGATGGTGGCCGGTATTGGGTTTATCGACACCGGCGGGCGCGACGCCCATGCCCGAAAGGCCGAATATCACTTTGATCGGGCTGGTGACTTCTGCAAAATCTCTAAGATTGACAAAATATTGTACTGCACCCGGGGAAGATGCGGTTTCACCGGCTGATGATGGTGAAACCGATGCCAGGATCAGGGATGTACAAATTGCGACAATTTTGATCATGGAAGAAATTCCTGTTTTGCAGTTATTGAGTACTTGTTTGACAATAACACCCCTTATAAAAAAAAGCATGGGTAAAAGTGGGTGGAATATCAACCTCGTGTTCAGATATATGGCGAATTTCTCAAGTTATCGGCCGAAGAATTGATGAGCTAAATATGTCAAAACGCGATTTGATATTCCCTCAATCATGGTTATGATAGCCTTGTCAAACTGGCTTCAATTCAGGATTTGGAGCGTGCATCAGTGTTAAATCGTCGGAAACTTATTCAATCGGCCTTGTTCAAGGGCACAGCAATTTGTTCGCTGACTGGAATAATAGCATTGGGAGTTTCGTCCGGGTTGACAAAAACAACCTCAAAACAAACTGTTAGCTATGGAGCGCATAAACTTGATATTTATCCCGCCCAATTGGCTGGCGTCAATTCCAGAAAAAAGGCATCAATTATTGTCTACGTTCATGGCGGCGCATGGCGGGGGGGCAGTCGCAGTCGGGTCGGTTCAAAGGCAAAATATTTCACCGCGTCCGGCAAGGTATTTATTTCAGTTGGCTATACCTTGTATCCCAGTGCCAATGCCTTGCAGCAGGCAAGGCAGATCGGCAAAGCGGTTAGTTGGATCAGGGCAAATGCCTCGACCTTTAACGGCGATGCAGGGCGCATCATATTAATGGGACATTCAGCGGGTAGCCATCTGGCAGCCCTGGCCGTATTCAGCGGTGCCGCAAGAGGTGTCAGGGCGCTGATTTGCAATGATACCCGCGCCTATGATCTGCCGCTGCTGGCAAGTCGCAACGGTGGACAGGTGCCACTGTTGTATTCTGCTCTGAGAGACAAAACGAATTGGAAAAACTGGTCACCCATTTCCTATGTGAGGCGTGGCAGTAGACCGCCAACGCTTGTTGCCTGGTCAAGTGGCAGTGGGCGTAAAGCGATATCCCGGCACTTTGCCAATTCGCTTAGAAGTGCAGGCGGGCGGGTCACTACCTTCGATGGATCATCCAAATATAGTCATGGTTCAATCGACTCCTCTATTGGCCGCGACAAGGGTGGAATCACTGCTGCGATAACCCGGTTTATCGCTCAAAACGGTGGTTGATTAACGCTCCAGCAGAAAATTTATATTGTACCTGAGCGCACCGCTATTTATTGGTTGTATTTTTCACAACATTTTCCTTGTTATTGATGCGAATTGCGTTATAGAACCATTGCCGTTCAATGATATTTATTTTTGAACAGGCCTTCGGACAGAACCTTAGACAGGCATGGTTCAAAAAAGTCCCGTGAAATAATGGCATCGGAGCGTGGCGCAGCCTGGTAGCGCATCTGGTTTGGGACCAGAGGGTCGGAGGTTCGA
>JAAENI010000579.1 GCA_024224595.1 Hyphomicrobiales bacterium | reverse complement strand
CTGTCTATTCTCTTGGTCAGCAGCATTGCCAGGGTGACGGCCGGATTAATGTGACAGCCACTAATCGGGCCTAGCGTTTCGATTAGGACAAATAAGACCAGCCCGACAGCGATGGCATCCATTAAAACTGCCAATGCAATGCCGGAATTTAAGACATTGACACCAAGTATAATGGGGGAAACGGCCGTTCCCACTAAAATAAGCGACCCTAAAAATTCAGCCAGCAGTTTGCGGTTTAGGTTGTTAGTTTTTGTCATTATTTCCTTACTGGAGATTAGAGATTAGAGATTGGAGATTGAGTAAATCTCCAATCTCTAATCCCCAATCATCCGTATTTACGCAAAAATTCCTGCATAAAGTCCGTCAACTTCTGCACGCCTGCGTAGGTCATCGAGTTGTAGATGGAGGCGCGGCAGCCGCCGACGCTGGTTCAGCCTGCGGCATGGGAAAATAACGTCGTTGCAGTGTGAAGGCGACATTGACCAGCCCAATCATCACCGGCACTTCAATCAGCGGGCCAATAACGGCGGCAAAGGCGACACCCGAATTGATGCCAAACACCGCCACAGCGACCGCAATTGCTAGCTCAAAATTGTTGCTGGCGGCAGTGAATGCCAGCGTTGTGGTTTTAGAATAATCTGCTTTAAGCCGATATCCCATCCAGAAACTAATCAGGAACATCAGCACAAAGTACAAAATAAGCGGGATGGCAATACGCACGACATCCAGCGGTATCTGAACAATCAATTCTCCCTGCAAGCTGAACATAACCATGATCGTGAATAACAAGGCGATGAGTGTGATGGGGCTAATTTGGGGTATAAACTGCTTTTCATACCAATTGCGCCCTTTTGCCCGCAGCAAGAAAAAGCGGCTGGCAAAACCGGCAATCATTGGTATGCCCAGGTAAATGAATACACTCTTGGCAATCTCGCCAATACCGATTTCGACAATAGCTCCCTCAAGCCCCAGCAATGGCGGCAAGACTGTAATAAATATCCAGGCATAGACGCTGTAGAAAAGAACCTGAAAGATGCTGTTAAACGCAACCAGTCCGGCGGCGTACTCCGTATCTCCCCTGGCCAACTCATTCCACACAATGACCATAGCAATACAGCGAGCCAGACCAATCATAATGAGCCCTACCATGTATTCAGGATAGTTGTGCAGAAAAACAATAGCCAGAACAAACATAAGAACCGGGCCAACGAGCCAGTTCTGCAATAGAGAAATCCCCAAAATTTTCTTATTGCGGAAAACTTCCCCCAATTCCTCATACTTCACTTTGGCAAATGGAGGGTACATCATCAAGATTAGGCCAATGGCAATAGGAATGTTAGTCGTATCTACTTGAAAGCGGTTGATGAAAGCCTCTATACCAGGGATGAAATAACCCAACGATACGCCGATGGCCATTGCCAGGAAAATCCATAATGTTAGATAGCGATCTAACCAAGACAAACGTCGAGAGGTTGGTGTGGACAAGGCTGATTGTGTCATTATTAGGTCTCCTCATATAAAGTAATCATAAACAGTTTTGCTTGTTGTGCAGCGGGCGCGAGGGGGACAATACAGAT
>JAAENI010000578.1 GCA_024224595.1 Hyphomicrobiales bacterium | reverse complement strand
TGGCTCCTAAAGAAAATACGGATCAACATGCCCGTTATGTAGAATGGCTGCATTATTCCGAAGGTTCAGCGATGTTGCCCTTGTTACTTCACCTTTATACAAGTCGACTGGGTGAGGCGGTAAAAATATTAGAGCCGCGTATTTCAGGTGAAACAGACAACCATTTTATTTTTATGAATAATCATATGAGAGGGCGTAAATATTTTACCGGCGAGGAATTGACCGGAGCAGATATCATGATGTCATTTCCAATAGAAATCGCTATGGCGCGTGGTTTTCTGGATCAGTATGATGCACTTCTGACTTATCTGGAACGTATACAATTGCGCCCTGCCTACCAAAATGCCCTGAAAAAAGGCGGTGATTATTCAATGGTATTTTTCAAACCCGGTGAGTAATTTGATTACTCCTCCTGCACCTAAAAAACAGCCGGAACAAACCATTGTTGAATGGGTGTCGCTTTCCGCAAAATCTCATCCGCAGCGTGAGGCGGTCGTTTGTGAAAACAACCGGTTAACATGGGCTGAGTTTGATTTGCGCGCAAATAAAGTCGCCAATGGCTTGCTATCTCTGGGTCTTGGCAAGGGTGATCGCGTTGCCATACTGGCAGCCACATCGATTGAATATATAGAGATATTCATGGGTACATTAAGAGCCGGTGGATGTCTGGTTCCGCTTTCCGGCATGACATCCAGCGACTCACTTGAGGGCATGATGGCAAATTGCGGGGCCAAATTTCTGATGGTTTCTAAATCAACGAAACATCTCATGGAACCATTTGTTAACAATCTAAAGAACATTTGTTCTGATGGTTTTATTGCGATCGATTTTATTGATCCTGATTGGGTCAACTACGAAAACTGGCTTGATGGTGCATCAAACCTTGAACCAAATATAAAGATCAATTTCGAGGATACTTTTAATATTATCTACTCATCCGGCACAACCGGTGTCCCAAAGGGAATATTGCATGACCATCAAATGCGTGCTGCCCAGATGGAACGCATAGGCGACAGCGGATTTGATGATAATTCACGCACATTGCTTTCCACTCCGCTTTATTCCAACACCACAATTGTTGCACTATTACCAACGCTGGTTGGTGGTGGCACACTGGTATTGATGACAAAATTTGATGCGGCAAGATATCTTCAACTCCTGCAAGAAGAACGCTGCACCCACACAATGCTGGTGCCAGTCCAATACAAACGCATTATGGAACTTGAAGGATTTGAACAATACGACCTCTCCAGCATGAGAATGAAGTTCTCAACAAGTGCACCGCTCCGCGCCGCGCTCAAACGTGATGTGCTGGATCGTTTCCCCGGCGGTTTAACTGAAATATATGGCCTGACCGAAGGCGGTGGAACTACAGTTCTGGCAACCCATCTTTACCCCGATAAACTGGAGTCCGTGGGCCAACCGTCAGTAGGTGTTGAATTACGATTTATCGATGACAATGACCATCCGGTGGAACCTGGAACAACCGGTGAAATCTGTGGTCGTTCTCCCACTATGATGAAAGGATATTATGGTCGTGACGATCTGACAAAAGAAACTTTATGGCAGGACAAAAACGGCGATACCTACCTGAAATCCGGCGATATGGGTTTTTTGGATGAGGATGGATTCCTGTATTTGAGTGACCGCAAGAAAGACATGATTATTTCCGGAGGGCTGAATGTATACGCCAATGATCTTGAATTGGCATTGCTTGAGGAAGATGATGTTGAGGACGCTGCGGTGATTGGCATACCCAGCGAAGACTGGGGAGAAACACCATTGGGGTTTGTCGTTTTATGTGCGGGCAGTCTGCGAAATGCTGATAGTATCCGAACTAGTGTCAATCAGCGCCTTGGCAAGAGCCAGCGCATTTCACATGTTCTAATCCAGACTTCATTGCCCCGAAGCCAGATTGGCAAAATCTTGAAACGAGAGTTGAAAGCCCGGTTCAATAAACAAAATTCAAATTAAAGCGCTTGCCAGATGAAGACATTATCCGGCATAAACATAATCCACAAAGGAGAAATTAGTTGACTGATACAATGCAGCGCGTCGTTCTAGCCGCCCGCCCCCAGGGAGAACCCAAACCTACAGATTTCAGACTGGAATCATGCCCAATACCCACACCCGGCAAAGGTGAAATGCTGGTGAAAACTATATGGCTTTCTCTTGATCCATATATGCGCGGTCGCATGGATGACAGTAAATCCTATGCAAACCCGGTGCAAATCGGAGAGCGTATGGAAGGCGGTGCCGTTGGTGAAGTCGTAGTTTCAAACCTACCTGATTTTTCACCGGGCGATTATGTAACCGGGCAGTTTGGCTGGCAATCACACGCTATTTCAGATGGTGTTATGGTGCGAAAACTCGATCCAAAAGCGGCCCCTCTTTCAACCGCCCTTGGTGTATTGGGAATGCCCGGCATCACTGCCTATGTTGGCCTCAATGACTTTGGCCGACCAAAAGCCGGTGAAACCCTGGTCGTTGCTGCAGCCACAGGCGCAGTAGGATCGTTAGTTGGACAGTTGGGCAAAGCCTATGAATTGCGGGTGGTCGGTGTAGCAGGCGGGCCAGAAAAATGTAAATACGCAGTTGATGAATTGGGCTTTGATGCCTGTATTGATCACCGTGCCGCTGCCGATGCCTCGACATTACGAAAACAAATCGCCAGTGCCTGTCCCAAAGGTGTAGACATCTATTTTGAAAATGTTGGTGGCAAAACCATGGAAGCAGTCATTCCCTTGATGAATGTCCATGGACGCATTCCGATCTGTGGCATGATCGCCTGGTATAATGGCCCTGAAAAAAATGTAAGTGATTCTCATGCCCCGATGATGGTACCAAAATTATGGCGCACAATATTAGTCAACCGCTTAAGTTTAAGAGGTTTTATCATATTTGACCATTTCGATCGTTACCCGGATTTCACCAAAGAAGTTGCAGGCCATATCGCGTCAGGCAAGGTAAAATACAAGGAAACCATTGCAGAGGGCCTTGAATCTGCCCCGCAGGCTTTTATCGAACTTCTAAAAGGCGGCAATTTTGGCAAACAATTAGTATCTGTTTCACCTGATCCTACCCGATGATTCCTGACCTTTGCAGTAAAACTAAGGGCATACTAATATGTAACAAAACCAGACAGCGAACTCATAAACGGCGTCGAAATGGCGGTAAAAAAACAGTTTGAATGAATTGAAACGTGTCCTGTCGCCCTGATCCAGTTGCTGTTTCGAATTGACCGCACGCTTAACGATCAAGGCAAACTGCACGCGAAGATCCGAGGTGATATCCTCTACTTTTGGAAAACCTCATACAATGTTGTTCTTTTTCCGACTATAAATTTCATCAATGAGATCAAATATTTGGGTATCATCAACCGAAGCATATTCGATAGTCTTGTCTCCTTGATGGCTAATATTGCTATCAAGTATCCGGAACTAGACCGTTTCTTGTTTATACGGAAGCATTTGATGGGCCAAGCCAGTTCACTCGGCAAGGCGCAAAACGCAGTGCGATCTGGTTGATCGGACAAGTTTTGCAACGCTGCAGATGAACTGGCTTGGTCCATCAAATGCTTCCGTATAAACAAGAAGCGATCTAAACCGTGACAAGTCCAATATTGTGTATTTTGGTGTA
>JAAENI010000577.1 GCA_024224595.1 Hyphomicrobiales bacterium | reverse complement strand
GATCAGTAGAGGCTTTTTCCTGCTTTGCCGTTAGAATTCGATCCTCAATAACCCGGTCATAATTCAAACCGACAGGAACAAAAACAACATCCCTGTCATTCTCCTTGTCAAAATCACCTATCATATAGCTGATCAGCCCCAACCGGGGATTTCGCAGCTTGCCATCTCTGGTTAATCCGCCTTCAGGGAAAACGGCCTGGGTTACACCTTGTCTCGTGGCCATATTGACGTAACGCGCTAATACACGCCGATACAGCTCATCGCCTGAATCACGACGAATAAAGTAAGCACCCATTGCCCTGATAATTGATTGCAACAAAAATATTCTGGCCCATTCACCCACAGCGTATGACAAGGAGGCCCTTGATGAGGCCATGAACGTCAACAGCACATAATCCATATTCGACCTGTGGTTCATGATGAATACTACGGTCGCATTGGGATCTATTGATCTTATTGCCTCATCATCGGAATAGCCAAGCCTGACACGATAGACAAACTGTGACAGCCAACGCGCGATTTTTGTGCCAAAACCAAAATATGCACGAGCGGAAAAATGAGGAACAATTTCTTTGGCGTATTTTTGCGCTTTAGCCATCACAACATTACGCGGAACGTGGGTCTGTTTGGCCTCTTGGTCAACTGCCTCTATCACCAGTGGATCATACATTAATTGATCGACAAGGGACTGCCTTCTTGTCAGTTTGAATGGCTGAATACGAAGATCAAGGCGAGTATTTAACTCATCAATGGCTTCGTTGACCCTGCGTCTGAAAAACCAGCGGGTTGCCGGCGCAAATATGCGGTCAACTAGTGCAATTGATGCTAAGACCGACAATATTGCCAATACCCACCAGGGGATTATGACTGGATCGCTCACAGTATAGAGCCTTTCATTGGCATGGTCTTGTCATACAATTCAGGGTTGATAATCAGTTTGTTGATTATTTTAGAAAGGGTAAATGGGTTCTTTGTATTTTGTCAATTTGCCCGGATTGGGTAATCGTATTCAGCGCCTTGTTGATTTGTTTCAACAATTCTTTGGATTTTTTTTCAACCGCGATTGCAAAACCTTCACCATTGATTTGGTTATCATGGGGTAGGGTGCCAAGCATTCGACAACATGCTTTTCCATCAGCGGTTTGCAACCAGGCATCCAGTAGTATCGGATTACCAACAATGCCGTCCAATTGGCGATTCGTCAGATCAACATAATATTCAGCCTGACTGTCATAAAGTTTGATGTGCGTTTCAGGCCGGTGGGCACGAATGTACTCGCCGTGAGGTGAAGATTTAAGGACGCCAAATTGAGCGTCCCTTAGATCCTCAACTTCAATACCTGAGAAAATGGAGTTGTTTCTGACGATTATGGCACTTGGAATTTGAATGTAGGGGTCCGAAAAATCTACCAATTCCCTGCGTGCATCAGTGATTGCGATTGTAGCAATAACAAAATCTACTTTTTTCCCCCGCACTGCAGCCAGCAGATTACTCCATTTGAATGATGCCAAATTGCACTTGATACTCAGAGTTTTGCAAATTGCATGAGCAATATCGATATCGAATCCAACATATCTATCATCTATTGTCTTGTGTGAAAATGGAGGATAGGTCCCATCAACGCCGATGTTGTATTCTTTTTTTTCCTGGGCTGCGGCGGAGAATATCCCGGCCAGAGTTGAGCCTGCAAACAAAACCAGAATGCAAAACAGCAATAACCTAAATCTGACATTCAAACTCTGCAACATTTTATAATCCCGGTTAAAAAAGCATTGCGGGTTGTTTTGCATTCACCGTCGAATCGGATGCATCCTCCTGAATATTATGATAACCGAAATAGCGAGCAAAATCAGACTTTATATAGCTGTGTTAATTCTGGTCGTTGTTGTATCTTACAGAACCACAAGCCCGAACACGTTTTGTAGAAAAAACAATCCGATAAAGCACATTAATCCGGCAACAATTGGCGTAGAAACCCAGCCGGCAACAATTTTTCCCAAAACGGACCAGCGGATGCCAGTCGAACCCTGCAATATGGAAATGCCGACAATGGCGCCGACAACAGCCTGAGAACTTGACACAGGAACTAGTGGAATAGTTGGCAGCCCGTGGCCCGCCAGCCAGGCTTCCAGACCACGAGAAGCAAACACAAACAGAACAATTGAATGGGAAGTCACAGCTATTAGTGCCGCTGTTGGTGAAAGCCTGCCAAGATTTCCACCTACCGTCATCATTACACCGCGCGAATAAGTAAATACTCCCAATGCAATGGCCAGACCACCTAATAGAAACAATTGTTGTGTTGAAGATACTATCCATTGTCCGACAACCAGATCGGGAAGCGGGCTGGCAGGAATAAATACGCCTACAACGTTGGCGATATTATTGGCACCCAGAGAATAGGCGCCAAATGATCCAGCTAAAATCAAAGCTACTCTGGTGTACGCGTCAGCCATAATCATGTGGAGTTTAACATACCTGGCGCTTAATCGCAGTGCTTTAAATAATGTCACCGCTATTACTGCAGAAAGCACAGGACAAATAATCCAGGTACTCAAGATTTTGGTTAGAGTAGCAATATCTGTGGGATTGCCTGAGAACAAATTCCAGCCGATAATTGCGCCAACTATTGCCTGCGAAGTCGATACCGGAAGACCGGATTTTGTCATGGTATAAACTGCTATCGCCGCTGAAAGAGCAGTCATAAAAGCCCCTGGCATGGCTGAAATTGCTCCAAGTTTACCAAGGGTATGCGAGGCACCAGCGCCGGAAATTACAGCACCCAGAATGACAAAGACTGAACAAATGATAGCCGCCGTTCGCCACTTGACCATCTTCGTGCCGACTGCTGTACCAAAAACATTTGCTGCATCATTGGCACCTAGTGCCCACCCTAAAAATAATCCACTGGTCAGGAACAGTAAAACGAGAATTTCCATTTATTCAAACCAGCCTTTTAATGGCATATATTGCCAACCGGTCAGCAACGTCTTCAGCAAGATCGGCAATCGAATCTATTTGCTCAACAAATTCACGCAAGTGTAACTTGCGAGACAGTTCAAGATCGGAACCAAATATGGAACGCTTCAGGCTGGTAGAGATTACATCAGCCTCTCTTTCAAATAACATCACTTTGTGATTATAGCTTGGAACATCATGGGGATTGCGAAAGAAAGCCCTTGCGCCCAGTCCCAGTTCATCGACAGCCTTGACAACCATGCCGGCCAGTTTTTTAAAGCCATCACGAAACTCTTCCGGGATATCGGGTTTTTCGATGTTAAAAGCCCACAGAGAGCCTTCAAACTGGGAGAGCAATTGGTCGGCGGTTTCTATCAGCCCCAACACGTCACCGCGTGAATCCGGAATAAGTGTGTTTGTATATAATTGTTGCTCGATTTCCCTGCGCAATTTGTCAGCTTCTGATTCCAATGCGTTGACATTGTCCAACCTTCTTTGAAATTCTTTGTTCATTCCTTCTTTCAAGTAGACCCGAACAGCTAGACGATAGACTACAGCCGCTTCAGAAAGTTTGTCGAAAAACCCATCAATTTTTTGCTCGAGTTCTTTGGTTCGGCGAAACAGATGCAAATTATTTTTCATGAATGGTTCCTGCTGCTATTGTTTTTTCAGGGGTTGAGAACATTTGTCCGCGTCGTCAGTTCCGATTGACGACTATATTTAATTTACCTTTTACAGTCGAGTTATTTTACCTGCCAGAATCGCATTCGGGCACAGAATTCACAATGTAACTTTAGAAAATCGCATAATCCCAGTCTAGCAGTCTGTCGGACTTGCACAATCACTGTTAACAAAACTGGATATTGGTCCGATTTTTCGCTCATTTTCGTTGAATATTCCCGATATTCGCCTCAAATGATCGAAATATCGACCTCAATTCCAGTTCTGTTATCAATAACTGCTCAAGTCCGACAGCCTGCTAGAGCCTATCAGGCTTAGTTTGAATCATTTGACTTGCTG
>JAAENI010000576.1 GCA_024224595.1 Hyphomicrobiales bacterium | reverse complement strand
AGGGTGAATTCTGTCGTCACATCGCTGTGTCCATCGGATGCGGTCACAACAATTTCATCCGAACCATGATAGTCCTTTGGCGGCGTGCCGGAGAAAGTCAGGGTATCAGCATCAAACGAGATCCAGTCCGGCAATGGGTCGCCATCGGCAAGGGCTGCCTTAAATGTCAACACATCATCAATATCTGCATCGCTGAAAGTATCATCGTCAATTGTGTAGCTCCAGCCAGACTGGTCTTCGTCGATAGATTGATCAACAAGCGAGGCATTGACTTCGGGTCTGTCATTCACCGCATTAACAGTGAGGGTGAATTCCGTCGTCACTTCTTCCGTTCCATCGGATGCGGTCACAACAATTTCATCCGAACCATGATAGTCCTTTGGCGGCGTGCCGGAGAAAGTCAGGGTATCAGCATCAAACGAGATCCAGCCCGGCAATGGGTCGCCATCGGCAAGGGCTGCCTTAAACGTCAACACATCATCAATATCTGCATCGCTGAATGTACCATCGTCAATCGTGTAGCTCCAGCCAGACTGATCTTCGTCGATAGATTGATCAACAAGCGGCCCCATGACCTGCGGGTTAGAATTAAACTCAAGATTGAATTGATGTCCCACACTCTGACCAAACGGATCATACGCGGTGACTTTGATCGAAAGTGTTTCATTGAAGTCATGTGGTGGAGTTCCGGAGAACATGCTGGTATCTGGATTAAATCTGAGCCAATCTGGCAGCGCTGCACCATTAGCAAGCGTCGCTTCCAGGGATAGATTCCCCTCGCCGTCTCCCTCAAACATCGCTTTGGGATACTGAAGGTTTATAGTCGTACCCGTCTCGATCACTTGGTCATCAAACCATCTATCGAGGAACGGAGGCTTAGGTTTGTAATTCAGAAATAAGTCATTAACTGAAACTGTTTCATCAGCGAATTGGAGTTTTTCGATACCATTAAGGCAATCAATGCCGTCTGGCGAACCGTCTCGACAATCCCGGATCAAAATCGATGCATCATCCGCATAGTAAAATGAATAGTCAAGGTAATTGCCATCAAAGATTGCTATGTCGTCACCACCTCCACCAAAGAGGCGATCATTGCCGCCGCCACCTTGCAGTCTATCGTTGCCCCGCCCAGTATCTATTTGTTCATCATCAATACCACCGGTAACAACGTCATTCCCATCGCCGGTGTATACGATATCTATGTTGCTGGTACTAACCGTAATACCATCAATTTCACCGCTACCTTTGTTAAGATCCAGGGTAGTGTTAGAAGTAACAGCAGCCGCATTAATGGTGTCCACCCCGGATGCAGTGCCGTTAAATTCATTCACATTATTTGAGATCCCGTGGTATTCTGAAAATTCATTGGTGAATATAAATAAGTTATCTGTTACATTGTCAGACCCCTGTATTTTTATTGTTATATTCTCCACTGTAATGCTAGATGTATTGTCAGCATCACGCAGCTCTACTTTCCACTCTCCGTGACTGTTTTCTCCCCTGAAGGCATTTGATCCAAATACCCAATTATCCGGGCCGGCGGCTTCGGTTGCTGAACCCTTGAATAATTGACTCCTAGTCCCTGCAGGTGAGATCAAATACAAAATCAGATCGTTCTTGTCGTCCCATTGGGTGAAATCTATTTCTACCGTTACATATTCCACCAGAATGTTTTCTGATGTAGTTGCTGTAGGGGTTTGAGATGTAGAATTATTAAGAGATAATGGATTATTAATTAGTGGGTGGATATCTACTTCCTTGATATTTTTGGAAGTTGACTGAAGATTCCATGTTTCTGCCAAGCGCACGGCTGCCGTCGCGTCAACCAGACCAAAACCATAGTCGTTCGAAAAGTGAAGGCCGCCACCGTTCCAGTTTTTGGCACCGTTCCACCCCCAACTTGCATAATCGCCGCCGCCAATATCGTAAATACCCTTCTCATTTCCGGTCGCCTTGTGACCAATTTCACTTCCGACATGACGCGCTGAGTAACTCAGAATAGTCTGTACGTCCCGCCAGCCAAGCTGGTCGTTTGCCTCCAGCATGAGTGCGACCACGCCCGCTACCATTGGGGTTGAAAAAGATGTGCCGCTGGTATTAAGATAATCTTCACCATCGACTTTGCCGATACCATCTCCCGTCGGATCCGTTGTGTAAGCTTTATAGAACCCCGAGACGGTGACGGCTGCTCCATATGAAGATCCAGAGGCCACCCCCCCATCATAGTTAACGCCTGCAACCACGATTGAATAGGGGGTAACTTCTGTCATCTCAGAATTTGTGTCTTGATTGTCTTGGCCGCGCCTTGAATTACCAGCAGCTTTTACTATGATCGCTCCCAATCCGTCGCGTCCATTTTCAGCAGCATCAGACATTGCTTGCACTTCATCTTTTGCATTGTTGGATCCCCGAAAACTTTCAGATCTGCCTTGACTAATATTTATAATATCAACATCATTTTTTACCGCTTTTTTTATCGCATCATCTAATTTGCCGGACTTTTTTTTGTAGCCAACCAAGGTGGAGTCAAATGAAACTCCAACAATACCAGTACCATTTTCCGCGGCGCCAGCAACTCCCATCACATTTGTTCCATGGTTCTCCTTATCGGAATTGACCTCAGCAATAGCGTCATTGTCACCGTCTTTGTAATCATAATCTAGGGAGGTGTCGTAATTATCTTTCAAATCTACATGGTTGTAGTCAAAACCATCATCATAAAAGGCTATTTTGATGCCTTTTCCCGTATAGTCCTTCCATGCATCCAATATATTCAGGTCATACTCCCCTACATTTTCATTAAGAATATAGTTTTGTTCTGCATATTCAGTTTTGCTGGGCACTGCCATGTCACACTCCATATTCGGTTCAAAGCGGTTGAAATAACTTTACCAATACATGAGAAAATAGCGCGAATCCTGAATGACAAATTAGGTGAATATTAGTATTAGATGAACGCATTATGAATTCTTGAAGATTATCGGTCACATGAAGCAAGACGGACATCTGGAGCGAAATCACCCCAAAGGAATAACGGCGACAGTGGGGTTGTTGAAAAAATCTTTGATTTCGTTGTGTTTCCCATTGTCGATTGGCGCGTATCACTTTTCAGGATATGGCGGGTGCCGGGACGTGATATGGCCTTGTTGTTGGTTTTGGGGTCACGCACAGGCTCGATAGTGCCAAAAAGAATCAAAAGGTCGCCTTTGCAAGCCGTTTCAGATTTATAGTGACGGCGGTCAGCAAGGTCTGGATGGCGATATTTTCAAGACCGCGGCGTGTGGCGCGGTTGAGGCCGTGCCAGGTTTTCGCCTCACCATGAACACCTTCCGCCCGGAAGCGGTGGTGTAGAAGGACATTGTGAATTAGAATTAATGGGAATATCCGATATCAACCGGGATTTGGCGATTATAGTAGGTAAATCAAGAGCATACCCAGAGTTTGGCAAAAATTATGCTCTGTACTTTTGGACATCCAAAATTAGAATTGTCGCCTGAAACCCAACAAGTTGAGCAAAATCGGCAAAATTTCAGATTTGCTT
>JAAENI010000575.1 GCA_024224595.1 Hyphomicrobiales bacterium | reverse complement strand
TTGATAGAACAGTAGCAATCCCATAACTGTTAACCAAATAAGTTGGTTCGTTAGAACTTGCCGAAATTGGGTTTGGGTGAAGGCTACAAAAAGGCGTGCTGGGGCATAGGTTGTGTAGCTGAACGGCAGGGCGCGGGCAATTTGTTGCAGCCAATCGGGCAAAAAATCGACCGGAATCAGCAATCCGCCCAGAATAAAGGTCAATTTCTGGTAGATTAGGCGGAATGAGAAGGTGTCTTCCGTGACAAATGCCAGCAAGCCAATGCTGCTTGCCATGAAGAAATCTAGCAAAATTGCCAGGAATCCTACCAGAAGAATGGCGGGTATGTATTGCCATTTTAGCGTCGGCCAACCGGCATAGGGCAGCACGACAGGTAGCCCCAGCAGGAATACAAGCAGCATTTTGACCAGCGTTTCGCCAAGACCGTTGAAAAAATGGTAGGTGAGATAGTTATACGGCCGTAACAACGTATAAGCGATTGAACCGTCCCGAACCTCATCAGAAATGCGTTGATCGTGGCGAAATTTTCCCAATTCAATCATCTCCGCTACTAAAAAGTACCAGATTGTGTTTGCCAGGGTCAGCCCGGCAATTTCAGGAGAACTTTGATTTTCGTAAACGGCGCTCCAAAGCTGCACAAAAACAAACATAATGAGCAGAATGAAAGCAGCCCGCCCCAATGCGTCCCAGATGTAGGCCAACTGGTTTTGCAAGTTGGTTAAGGTTATTGCGCCATATTTGTTGGTTGTTAAACGTATTTGGTTAAGCATTGTTTTATCTGTTGTAGCCTTCCGTATCATTCCAAATATATCTCTCGAATAATTTCTTCCAGTGGCGGATCGGCAATGTTAATGTCTTGGCAGGGCTTGGTTGCCAATATTTGCTGGATGACATGTTCGACGGCTACATCGCTGCTGTTAAATTCTAGCTTGATGCCATAGGTTCCTTGCTTGAGCGTGGTGACATTGGGGAGGGTGAACGGCCGTTCCAATGCCTCCGCAAAACGCACATCAATTACCTTTCGCCGCAAATATTTTCGTTTTAACACCGACGTGCGATCATCAAAAATAATCCGGCCATGGTTGATGACGATGACCCGCTTGCACAAATTCTCAATATCGCCGGCATCATGACTGGTCAGGAAGATAGTGACCCCTTCCACCTCATTGAGGGTATGGATCGTTTCCCGAATCTGTTGTTTGGCAACCACATCCA
>JAAENI010000574.1 GCA_024224595.1 Hyphomicrobiales bacterium | reverse complement strand
CCTGCAGGGCATTATCGGCGGCGCGATCCGCGACGGCACCGGGGCCAAGGACACGCAGCTGCATGACCCTCATGGCCAGCTGTACGACGACAAACCGGCACCGAAAGCCGGTGATTTTGATGTGTTCGGGGTTTGATGATGCTGAGACCTGCAACCACTTCGGAGATTCTTCCTTTGCTGCATGGGCAGGTTTTGGCTCGTGGGGTGTTGCGGGTTTATTGTTTGCAGGCGGAGAGGTCGCAGTGTTTTGCTTTTGAGCATGAGGGGCAGGTTGTCGGGTTTGGCGGGTTTTATCCTGATCTTGTATATCTGGATTGCTGGTTTATGGCGCGGCAGGGGCTGGCCCGGCCGGTGGCTATGCGGGCGCTGATTCGCGGGTTGCGGGATGAACTGGTGAGGCGGGCGCTGGACGATGGCAGTGTGATGATGGTTTCCAATGTTCGCTTTGACAATGCCAAGGGCAAGAAGATTGCGCGAATGTTGGGATTTGTGCCAGGACCGGCGCACCCGGATTTTGATGAGGTGCAGCAATGGGTGTTTCCGGTGCTGAATGATGATGTTTGATTATTCAATATCAAAGCCAGTTGACGATCCTGCCTTGCGGGTAGTTTCGTTCGGGGCCGGTGTTCAATCAACAGTCATGTTAGAACTGCTTATTTGGGCGACACTTCAACGAGCGATTTCTTCCAGGAAGAATGCGAAGGAATGTGCGGATTATGAGCAGAAACGCAACCATTAATATTGGGGTGTGCTGATATGCGTATTGGGATATATGACGTAGATAGCAAAATTCCCAACTTGGCATTGATGAAAATTGCTCGTTACCATTTGGAATGTGGCGATAATGTTGAAATGTTTCTGCCACTTGCAATCAATTCATATGACAAAATTTATGCATCCAAGGTATTTGATTACACTGATGGTCTTTACCTTGATGATGACCAAATGCAGATTGGGGGCACTGGCTGGAATAAAAGCGTTGCTCTGCCTGATGAGATCGAAAACCTTCAACCGGAATATTCAATATATGATTATCCTCATAACATTGGATTTACTATGCGCGGGTGTAGGTTTAGATGCAAGTTTTGTGTTGTGCCAGACAAAGAAGGCAAAGCGCATTCTGTCAAGACAATTGATGAAATATGGACACAGCGCAACAGTAATTTTGTGATGTTATTGGACAATGATTTTTTTGGGAATCCCGATTGGTCAGACCGAATTACTGAGGTCCACAAACACGATTTACAGGTTTCTTTTTCACAAGGTTTGAATATTCGCATTATCACAGATGAACAGGCAAAGGCGCTGGCATCGGTTGAATTCAGAAATATGTCAGGTGGAAAAAAGCAGGTTCACTTTGCCTGGGACCAATGGGGAAAGGGCACTGAAAAACTGATTGATGAAGGTTTTGAACGTGTCAAAAGTGCTGGCGTGAAACCATATCAGATGTGCTTTTTTGTTCTTGTGGGCTGGAATACTACCGAAGAACAAGACCTGTATCGCATCGACAAACTGCATGGTATGGGTGTTGATTGCTTTGTAATGCCTTTCAACAGAAATGAAAGATATCAGAAGGCATTAGCACGTTGGAATAATCGATTTCTATGGCGCAATGTTCCATGGAAAGAATATAAATACGGCGATTGGGGGGGGTGCTGAATGATCCGCAAAAAGAAATGTAATTCCAATGGCTTGCTTGCAATTGGCGCAACACGTTGTTGGGCGGGACTATAATGTTTGAAAATTTTCACT
>JAAENI010000573.1 GCA_024224595.1 Hyphomicrobiales bacterium | reverse complement strand
TTACCGTAAGAGAAAAGGATCTTGCCCCGACCGACGCCACTTTCTATCCAAAATATCAAAATTCGGCTTTGATGGCTTAAAATACTGTCCAAAACTCTTGCATGTCTTAAACAGTAAGTAGTTATTACCCTGCTGCGATAACTCATTAACTAGTTTGATCATGTTCGACATCGTAATTGTATTAGTTGTAACATTCAGCACCATCATGCCAGCGGTCAGTTTGAGATGATCCTTATACAATCCACGCCCGACATATTCCCGGTATTGAAGAAAATTTCGCAAATGGCTTTTGCGATTGAAGTTAGATGATCTGGAGGGTTCTGTGCCTCGGTCTGCCTCAACAATAAAAAATCGATATTTGCTTCCACCTGCCTGTTTATATTCCAACCCGAAGATGGCATCGGGAATGAGGTCTTTGGTTTCGGTTTTACCGGCAACGGGGTTTTTGAACGGCACTGGATAACGCAAAGCCGTATCCGCCCGTTCCAGAATTTGTTCCTGCGGAATGTACCCAAGTTTTGGATCAGCCATTGTGGCCAATTCAATCGATGCAGTGATGCAGGACACCATGTAACTATGCACCCAGGGGCCAGAATGACCGGTTGCATATTCACTCCACATGCCAATTTCCTTCAGCGCTTTTTCAGCAGCAGGTGTCAGATCGTAAATCAAATCCTGATAACGTGCGTCATAGGTTTGGAATTGCTGGAATGGCCGTGCAAGATATGGCCCGCCATGGGGAGTTTGATCTTCGTTAAAAAGGTCAGTCAGCCGATCGCGGCTGCGCTTTTCATTGTGTCGGATATGTTTCGAGAAAGCATGCAAATAAGTTGATGAAAGCGGCCCATGTTGATGGATTTTCTTGAACCACAATAGATCGCGCTCTTGCGGTGTGACCCGTTTGCCGGTTGATTGACGGCATTCACGTTTGCGCCTTCCAATGGCGTCATGTTTTTGAGGTTGGTTCATTGATAAAGTTTATCACGGGAACTGGGCCGGTTGTCACCGTTCGCTATGAGGCGCGATGTCCTGGCAAGTGTAGTGATGACTGGCGATGTGCATGAGAAATTAATTTGGCAATAACTCAATTTCTTTTTCACCACTTTGGTGATGCATCTGTATTGGCGATATCGGGATCGTCTGAGTCGGGAGAATTTGAATCATCCTCATTGTGTGAATTGCCACCGGGGTGGACTGGATTACCATTCTCCCCTACTTTCCCACCTGATGAACCATCTCCAGATTGCCTGCCA
>JAAENI010000572.1 GCA_024224595.1 Hyphomicrobiales bacterium | reverse complement strand
TGGCTATCATTTGCTGGATTCGCTGGTTGGATTTACCGATTTTGGTGACCGGTTGACAATTGAACCTGCGCAAGATTCACCGTCTCTGGTTAACCTGGAGATTACTGGTCCTTTTGCTGCCGGACTTTTAACTGGCACTCAAAAAGAGTTGGACAATAATCTAGTCACCAGGGCTGCCATGGCATTGGCAGAATTTTATCAAAAATCCGGGTACAATTGTCAAAATGTCAGAATAATCCTTGAAAAAAATATGCCTGTTACAAGTGGTATTGGTGGTGGCTCTGCTGATGCGGCAGCGGCATTATTGCTGTTGCAAAAAATTTGGAAAAACGGTTTCACACCAGATGTGCCCTCGATTGCTGTAAATCTTGGAGCTGATGTATCAATGTGCCTCAGCGCTCAGCCCAAAAGAATTCGCGGCACGGGTGAACTGATAAGTGAATTTGGTTTGCCGGTTTCACTACCTGTATTGCTGGTAAATCCCCGGGTTCCATTGCCGACACCTAATGTTTTTTGTGCTCTTGCCGACAAAAATAATTTACCAATCTCATTTGATGACAACGTGACGATCGACCAATCCAGTAATCAGAGCGATGTTAGCGATACCAATTTGGTTGAAAATGTAGTTGAAATTCTATCACCTTTGCGCAATGACCTTCAAATACCGGCAATTTCATTGGTGCCTGATATTCAGAATGTATTATTGTCAATTGAACGGCAATCCGGTTGCCTTCTTGCCCGTATGTCAGGCTCAGGCGCCACATGCTTTGGAATATTTTCTACACCGGCCCAGGTCAATGATGCGTTGATTGGGATCAAGGAAACTAATCCGCACTGGTGGTCAGTTGCTTGTGGAACTATACCTATGGCTGCGGATAGACTGCCATAAATACTAATTTACTGGAAAGCTCTTGTTCAATGGAAAATGCAACTAACCCCCGTGAATTCATCGCGATGAATATCGCCGTGTTAACATTGTCTGATACACGGACAATTGATGATGATAAATCGGGGAATATACTGGTGGATCGTTTGCAGAATGCCGGGCATCATCTGGCTGCTCGTCAAATGAGCAAGGATGATATTGACACAATCCGGCATATTGCCAAAGGTTGGATCAATGATCCTGAAATAGACGTGATTCTTACCACTGGTGGAACCGGTTTTACCGGTCGGGATGTGACTGTTGAAGCCATTGAGCCATTGTTTGAAAAGAAAATGGATGGTTTTTCAACCGTGTTTCATCAAATCAGTTTTGCCAAGATTGGTACCTCCACCGTACAGTCACGCGCAACAGGTGGCGTCGCCAATGCTACCTATATTTTTTGCCTGCCGGGTTCACCGGGAGCCTGCAAGGACGCTTGGGACGCAATTCTTAATCAGCAGTTGGATTATCGCCACATGCCTTGCAATTTTGTCGAGATATTGCCTCGCCTGGATGAAGGATTGCAGCGTGAGAAATAGGTAATCTTAAGTTTTCTTCTGCGGCATTTGCAATATTCTGTTGTGAACTGGTTTGACTCTTTCAAATGAATACGATTGGGTGAGGCATGAATGTTCATAGGGCTTTAATGCCCGGTCTTGGAGGAGGAAATCATGGGAAATGCGAATGTTGCGGGCAAAGCTCCAATCGCCGTCGAGGTGGAGGCAGGGAAAAATTATTTTTGGTGTTCATGTGGTCACTCTGCCAATCAGCCTTTTTGTGACGGCTCCCACAAGACGACTGATTTCAAGCCTGTGAAATGGGAGTGCAAGGAAGATGGTAAAAAGTTCTTTTGTGCCTGTAAACAAACCAGTGGTCAGCCCTTTTGCGATGGATCGCACAAAGACTTGTAGGACAAAAGTTCCAGACCAGACTCTAGTTGCCATTATTTATCTGTAGATTCACAGTGACATTTTCATCAGCACTTGTTATGCCGCACAGACCTTGAATGGAGCTGATGATGCCTGATTTGTTGCTGGAATTACTTTCAGAAGAAATACCCGCCCGCATGCAACGCAAAGCTGCTGGTGACTTGCGAAATCTGGTCACCAATGGGTTGGTCGACCAGGGATTGACTTATGAGGGAGCGAAAGAATATTGGACGCCGCGCCGCCTTGTTCTGGATATTCGTGGATTGAGTGTACGCTCTGCGGATATTCGGGAGGAAAAAAAGGGACCCCGCACAGGTGCTCCTGATCAGGCCATTCAGGGGTTCATGCGTGGCGCAGGTCTGACATCAATTGAACAGGCAATTGTTAAAAGTGATCCCAAAAAAGGTGAATTTTTTGTTGCTGTGATTGAGAGGCCTGGTCGTGATGCTACTGATATTATCGCTGCGGTGATACCGGAAATTATTCGCAATTTCCCTTGGCCCAAATCCATGCGCTGGGGCGAGGCTTCTTCAAATTCAGGCTCGTTGACATGGGTCAGACCTCTGCAATCTATCCTTTGTACCTTTGGCGTTGAAACTGAAGAACCCGAAATCGTCAAATTTGCTGTCGGGGATATTGTCAGTTCCAACAAAACCTGTGGCCATCGCTTTATGTCAGCTGGTTCAGCAGAAATTGCAGTAAAACGTTTTGACGATTATTGCGCCCGGCTTTTCGAAGCCAAGGTGATAATTGATGCCGAACAGCGCAAGCAAATAATTTTGACTGATGCTGGAAATCTGGCATTTGCTCAGGGGTTGGAGCTGGTAGAGGATAAAAGCCTGCTGGAAGAAGTATCAGGTCTGGTTGAGTGGCCGGTGGTTTTGATGGGGCAGTTTGATGAATCATTTCTGGATATTCCACCTGAAGTGATCCAATTGACCATCAGGGAAAATCAGAAGTGTTTTGTGTTAAAGTCTGCCAGCAATGGCAACCTGGTTAATCACTTTTTGTTGGTATCCAATATCACGCCATCCGATGGTGGGGTGGAAGTGGCGCGGGGCAATGGCAAAGTAGTAAACGCAAGACTGGCTGACGCGAAATTTTTCTGGGACAGCGATCTAAAGCAAATTGCCAGTGCCGATGGTTTCAACCCTTGGATAGAAAAACTGGATGAAGTCACATTTCATGCAAAATTGGGCACACAGGGTGAACAGGTTCAGCGTATCATGGCATTGGCAGAAGAACTTGCCGTCATGATTGCTTCCAGTACTGCCAAATCCGGGCAAACAGAGGGTGGTAATGATCTGGCCGCCTTGGCGAAACGAGCAGCAGAATTGTGTAAAGCAGATTTGAATTCAGCGATGGTCTTTGAGTTTCCTGAAGTACAAGGACTGATGGGTCATATCTATGCGCTGCGTGCAGGAGAAAACAAACGCGTGGCAGCTGCAATTGAAGCGCATTACAGGCCGCTTGGCCCAACCGATGATGTGCCATCAGATCCAGTTTCGATTGCAGTGGCTTTGGCTGATAAACTCGATTTGCTGGTCGGATTTTGGGCGATCAACGAAAAACCAACTGGCAGCAGAGATCCGTTTGCATTGAGAAGGGCGGCTCTGGGAATTATTCGTCATTTACTGGAAAACAAAATCCGCTTGAGCTTGAATGTCCAGTTTGATTTTGCGCTCAATCAATATCTAGAGTCTACTGATGTCGTGAATTTGCAGCCAACTGAAGCTATAGCAAATAATGACGATCTCCTGTCATTTTTTCATGATCGACTAAAAGTTTATCTGCGTGACAAGGGCATACGTCATGATTTGATTGATGCGGTAATTACACCTCAAAGCGATGACCTTTTGGCAATTACACAGCGCGCAGAAGCCTTGCAAAACCTCATCACATCAGATGAGGGCGCAAATCTGCTCGCTGGTTACAAACGCGCTGCCAATATTCTTGCTGCGGAAGAGAAAAAAGATGCGATTAGAACATCGGAAATAGATAGTAATTTGTTAAAAGAAGAGGCCGAAATTAATCTAAACCTGCAGCTGGATGATGTTGACAAACAGGTTGCAGCAGCGCTGGAAAACGAAGATTATTCGACTGCAATGACTATTATGGCTACTATGCGAGCGCCCATTGATGCGTTTTTTGATTCAGTTATGGTCAATGATGAAGATGAGAACATAAGAGCCAATCGCCTATCTTTACTTAACCGCATTCGAAATGTTACCGGCAAAGTTGCGGACTTTTCAAAAATAAGCGGGTAAGCAATCTGTAAATTGTAAATTTCATACTCCATCAACCCAAAAAGTGGGTTCCGGTTTTTGGGCAAGTTGATGGATCAAAAGGGAATACTATGATCATGACAAAGACATGGAAAATTTATCTCTCCGGTGAGATTCATACTTCCTGGCGTGAAGAAATTCAAACAGGTTGTATGGCAGCAAACTTACCTGTTTCATTTGGCGCTCCCGTTACCCACCATGAGGCAAGTGACGATTGTGGAGTAGCAATAATGGGTTCAGAATCTGATAAATCCTGGCATGATAATAAAGGGGCTAATCTCAATGCAATTCGCACCCGTACATTGATCAGCGAAGCAGACATCGTTGTCGTTCGCTTTGGTGAACAATATAAACAATGGAATGCTGCATTTGATGCCGGTTACGCTTCGGCGCTGGGTAAACCCGTGATTATTATGCATGGTGCCGATCACCAGCATGCTTTAAAGGAAGTTGACGCCGCAGCCCTTGCCGTTACCCAGACGCCGCAACAGATTGTGAAAATCCTGGATTATGTGATCCATGGAAATCTGGAAGGATATACCAGCTGATTTGCCGCCGTTTCTACCCATCTTATCCAAATGATATCACTGCGAAAATTACAGCCAAAACCAAACTTGCTGAGCCGACAGTGTGAAGAACAGGGATATAAGAGGGTGGATCACCAGAGCTTTTCGATGACCGCCCAGTCATCAAATTAAGAAAAATGATGATCAATAATAAAATTGTGGCAAATGTTATTTTCACATCAAAGGCAAATGACTGCACCCACCATCCATAGTTAATCAGCATCAGCAATATCCCGCTAATCCAGATCACTATGATGGCACCCAAGGCAGTGAAGCGAAACAAAGTTCGCAATTGATTGGCAAATTCAGGCGCCGGCAGATCATGGGGGCCTTTAGCCATCATCATATACAAATTTCCAAAGCTTGCCACTGCACCAAACATCAATGACAGCAAATGTATGATTTTGATTAGCTCAACCATTGTTGTCTCCCTGGTCAAAATGACCGTGGCGACCTTCGCCAGCCGAAAATCTTCTGGCTCCCCGAATGGTTTCACCGCTATGCATGCTGAGAAGGCCAAGTTTATTTTCGTGCCGAATTGCAGCGTCCTCATCTAGTGAGTAATGTTCAAGCATTGAACGCCGGTCATTGCGCATGCAAATCTGAGGGTGCTGGCTTATCTGCCTGGCAAGTTTTAGTGCATCTTCCAATGCCTGACCGGGTTTTGTAATTCTGTTGGCAAGGCCGATATGGTGAGCTTCCTGGGCATCGACCTCCCGACCTGTTAATATAAGATCCATAGCACGCGATTGACCGATCAGGCGGGGAAGGCGAAGTGTTCCCAAATCAATCAGCGGAACACCAAAACGTCGACAAAATATACCGAATTTTGCATTTTCCGCCATCACACGCATATCGCACCACAGCGCCAGTTCCATACCGCCTGCGACCGCATAACCTTCAATCGATGCGATTACCGGTTTGGAAAGCTGCATTCGCGTCGGGCCCATCGGTGCAAGTGAATTAATCCCGCCCTCCATGACAGGATTGATATCGCCACCTTCAGCAAACGCCTTTAAATCTGCCCCTGCACAAAAACTACCCTCAGCTCCCGCCAGAATGGCAACATCAGTTGCGTCGTTGCGATCAAAATCCCGAAACGCGTCAAATAACAAATGAGCTGTTTCGCCGTCGACAGCATTTTTACGTTCGGGTCGGTTAAGGAGGATAATTGTAATGCGATCAACCGTTTCAATTAGTAATTTACTCGATGCATTCTGTTCAGTCATTTTCCCGTTCAACTTCCCGCCAGCCAATATCTTTTCGGCAAAATCCTTGAGGCCAGTCAATCCGGTCGATTGCTGCGTAGGCTAATTGTTGCGCCTCTCTAACAGAGCGCCCCTTTGCACATACGTTGAGCACTCTTCCCCCATTCGCCACCAATTGTTCCCCGTCATATCGGGTTCCGGCATGAAAAATTATTACATTATCTGCATCTTCATAATCCAGTGTCCCTCCAATAGCTGTGCCGTTGCGGTAACTTCCTGGATAGCCTTCTGTAGCCAGGACGACACCAAGTGCAGAAAAATCTGACCATTCGATTTCGTGCTCCAATAGTGAGCCATCTGCTGCAGTCAGCATTAATTCCAGCAGGTCCGAGCGCAGACGCATCATCAATACCTGACATTCGGGATCGCCAAATCGTACATTATACTCAATGAGCTTTGGGCCATCTTCACACAGCATCAGTCCGGCAAACAGGATGCCTTTGAATGGCGTGCCGCGCGCGTGCATGCCGGCAAGGGTCGGAACGATGATTTCTCCCATAATTTCATTGATCGTTTCCTGATCAACAATTGATGCCGGAGAATAAGCTCCCATGCCACCGGTATTTGGGCCTTGATCGCCATCATATACTTGTTTGTGATCCTGGGCGGTGCCAATAAGTGAGGCGACCTGGCCATCACAAATTGCAAACAGACTTACTTCTTCTCCAACAAGATATTCTTCAATCACCACCTGATTTCCGGCTTCACCGAAATCGCCCTCAAAACACGCATCCACTGCTTCCAGTGCATCGTTTTGATTGAAGGCGATGACTACGCCTTTTCCAGCTGCCAAACCATCAGCCTTGATGACCAGGGGCAGTTCAGCGCCGCGAATATAGGCTTTTGCCTTTGGACCATTGTTAAACTTGGCATAGCTCGCGGCGGGGACATCATAAAGATCACAAATCTCATGGGTAAAGGCTTTTGACCCTTCTAACTGTGCCGCTCCGGCACTGGGTCCAAATGCCTTAATTCCTGCTGAGGCCATATCGTCAACAATGCCGGCAACCAGTGGCGCTTCCGGGCCAATGATCACAAAATCAATTTTTTTGGAATTGCAAAAATTGATGATCGCTGAATGGTCGGTGATGTCAATTTCAGCGCATTCAGCAACTTTGCTTATACCCGCGTTGCCTGGTGCGCAATAAAAATTCCCCATCAGTGGGGATTGTACCAGCTTCCAGGCCATCGCATGTTCACGACCGCCTGATCCGATTAGCAAGACATCATATTTCATCATATGCGCTCGAGATACTCCAGGTTCAAAACCTGGTGCAGTTTCAGGTTTCACTCACGCCGATTGTTTGCATGATTATGGCTGAATTCACAAGTCCAGCCCGCAACCTATTCAAGTTATTAACCGGCTTCAACCATCAGTGCCGCATTTCCACCCGCTGCCGTTGTATCGATGCAGGTGTGGCGCTCATGCTGGAATGAAGTGGCAGTGTAAGGGGCATTGGCAATTTGAACAATCTCTCCCTCACTTGCGGCAAGCACAATGCGAATATCTGCCATGGTTTGACAGGGTTCCATTGCCACAACATTGAAACCATTGAGCGTGGAAAGATCCTGAGCGGAAATCTGACCTGTGAAGCATTCAACGGGCGCTCCCCCCTTTTGCATAAGATGCAACTTCTGATCCGGCTGGGCGCAAATGACAACAACTTTACATCCAGCGGCTAGTGCTGCGACAGCCTGCTTGAAAGCCTGATGATCGCTCTGCCCCAGGCACAACACCAATCCTTTGGCTGCATACGAAAGAACATTTGATTCTCCCGTAGGCCCGGGTAATTTCACGCTTGTGCCACCAAAATGAGTTGGAAAATCCGGCTTAATTGACTCCAGCACCCTTCCCATTTTATCATTCAGTGAATATTTCATTTTCCCCAATCTGTTAATTCCACGCTGAATTTTGTTAACGGATATCGGCTCGCCTTTGGGAGGTAGATCAGCTGTAGAAATTTGATTGGCAGAACGCATGAAACGCTTCAGATAATTTGGCCCGCCAGCTTTGGGCCCCGTGCCTGAAAGGCTTTCTCCGCCAAAAGGTTGTGATCCAACAATTGCACCGATCTGATTGCGGTTAATATATATATTGCCGCATTTTATACGTTTGGTGACTTGCTCAACCCGGCTGTCGATACGCGTATGCAGACCGAAGGTCAAGCCATATCCCCGAGCATTGATCTGATCGACTACCTGATCAAGTTCACTGGCTTCATATGTTGCCACATGCAATACCGGCCCAAATATTTCCCGCTCAATTTCTTCAATCCCTGAGACGTGTTTGATTGATGGAGCAAGCAGGAAGTTATCATCTGATATTCGAGTATTTTCCTGCATATAACCCGATATCTCCTGATAGGCCTGAGCGTTGATCAAGGGTCCTACATCAGTATCCAGTTCCCACGGATTACCAATCTTCAGACTGTCCATTGCGCCACGCAACATTGAAAGAAAATCTTCAGCGATATCGCTTTGCAGATATAAAAGCCTGCAAGCGGAACAACGCTGTCCTGCTGATTGGAAAGCAGAAGCTATGACATCCATCACCGCCTGCTGGGGCAGGGCAGAACTGTCAACGATCATCGCGTTAATACCACCGGTTTCAGCAATCAGAGGTGCATCACAAGCCATATGATGAGCAATATTTTTGTTTATTGTCTGTGCGGTGGCCGTTGAGCCGGTAAAGCAGACACCATCAATATCACTACTGGATGTAAGGGCATTGCCTATGATTGAGCCTTCGCCGGGCAATAGCTGTAAGATGCCTGCAGGAATTCCAGCCTGATGGAGTAATTGCGTTGCCCGAAATGCAATGATTGGAGTTTGCTCTGCCGGTTTTGCCAACACCGCGTTTCCCGCGCCAATTGCCGCTGCAACTTGCCCTGTGAATATGGCTAGGGGGAAATTCCATGGTGATATACAGGTGAATATCCCGCGCGCTGTTCCTGTTTCTTCAAGACGTATTGTTTCATTGGCATAAAAGCGGAGAAAATCGACTGCTTCGCGTAATTCTCCAATGCAATCACTGATTGTTTTTCCTGCTTCTTTGGTTAAGAGACTAAAAAATTCATCACTATGTTCTTCATAGAGATCCGCAGCTTTATTCAATGCGGCGGCTCTAATGGTGGCAGATGTTTTCGCCCACGATTTTTGGGTTTTTTTCGCAACCGAAATAGCT